>JAIVHD010000261.1 GCA_020201235.1 Lysobacteraceae bacterium | reverse complement strand
GGCCGACACTGCACGCGCCCAGATTGCCGCGACCGTCAATGGCATCCAGCCGCTGCTGCGCCGCATCGAGCCGGGTGATCTCGAAGGTTCGCAAGGCGAATTCGCCGTCCAGGTCGGTAGCTTCGTCGGCGAGCAGAATGCTTCAAACGAGGTGGCGCGGCTGTCCGGTCTGGGCTTCGATGCGTTCCGGGTCAACGACCAGGTCGGTAGCCGAACGATTTGGCGCGCACTGGTCGGGCCGGTTGCCGATCGCGACCAGGCCCGACAGCTGAAGGCGCGGCTGGCCGGTGAGGCCGGTGTCGAAGGCCTGGTGATCAGCCATCCATGAACGTGGCGGACCTGGCGATTACCGGTATTTTGCTTGTATCGGTCGTGGTCAGCCTTTGGCGCGGCTTGATTCGAGAAGCGTTTTCGATCCTGATCTGGGTCGCGGCGATTTATGCCGCCTTCCGGTTTTCGGGTGCGCTCGCCTCGGTCTTTGAGTCGTTGATCGAATTGCCGTCGGCTCGGGTCATTCTGGCCTTCTCGGCCATTTTTCTGCTCGTTATCGTGGTCGGTGGACTGCTTGGATACCTGATCGGAAAGCTGGTGGAGAAAAGCGGTCTATCGGCCACTGATCGCCTGTTTGGTGCAGTGTTTGGTCTCGCGCGCGGCCTTGCAATCGTCGTGGTCGCGGTGATCCTGGCCCGCTTGACGCCGTTTCCGCAGGATCCGTGGTGGAGCCAGTCGCACATGCTGCCGACCTTCGAGAGGTTTGCCGACCAGCTCAATAGCCATCTGCCAAGCGCGATTCGCGAGTTGCTAGAGAAACAAGCCGGTGATGATCGGTCGGTCGCCGAGAAGGTATTTCCCACGGGCACGAGTGTAGCCCCGATTTCGGAGGATCGATAAGCGATGTGTGGTGTTGTTGGAATTTTTGGCCGTTCGCCGGTGGCTGCACGGATCTATGATGCATTAACCATTTTGCAACATCGCGGACAGGATGCCGCCGGCATGACCACACTGGATGCCCGGCGAATGCGTTCGGCACGTGGTATCGGCCTGGTTCGCGATGTTTTCAGCGCGTCACTGATGGAGGGTCTGAGCGGGGATATCGGGATCGGGCATGTCCGTTACCCGACCGCCGGCCTGGATCGGCCGGACGAAGCCCAGCCGATGTATGTCAATGCACCGTGGGGTATTGCGCTCGGTCATAACGGCAACCTGGTCAACAACGAGTCACTGACCGAAGACCTGTTCACCGACGACCGCCGCCACGTCAACACCGAGTCCGATTCGGAGGTTCTGCTGAATGTGCTGGCACACGAGTTGTCGGTCAAGACTGGATCGCGCCTGGTCACGGCCGATGTGTTTTCGGCAGTCGATAATGTTCACCGTCGCTGCCGCGGTGCCTATGCGACGGTCGCCCTGATCGCCGGCGTTGGCCTGCTCGGATTCAGGGACCCGCACGGTATTCGCCCGATCGTGCTGGGGCATCGAGCGTCCGATGACGGTCCCGAGTACATCCTTTCCTCCGAATCGGTGGTGCTCGATATCCTGGGCTTTGATCTGGTGTCGGATCTGGCCCCGGGCGAGTCGGTGCTGATCACGCTGGACGGCGAATTACATCGCCACCAGAGCGCCTTGGCCAAGCCGCATACTCCGTGCATCTTCGAATACGTTTATTTTGCCCGTCCCGATTCGATGATCGATGATCTTTCGGTCTATAAGGCGCGACTGCGAATGGGCGAGAAGCTGGCCGCGAAGATCTTGCGCGAGTGGCCTGGACACGACATCGATTCGATCATCCCGATTCCCGACACCAGCCGTACAGCCTGTCTTCCGATGGCGCAGATGCTGGGGGTCAAATATCGCGAGGGCTTGATTAAAAATCGCTACATCGGCCGGACCTTCATCATGCCGGGTCAGGCCGAACGCGCGCAGTCGGTGCGCCGCAAGCTCAACGCGATCGAGCTTGAATTTCGTAACAAGAACGTGCTGCTGGTCGACGACTCGATTGTACGCGGCACGACCTCGCGTCAGATTATCCAGATGGCGCGCGAAGCCGGTGCAAAAAAAGTCTATCTGGCCTCGGCCTCGCCGCCGGTTCGCTATCCCAATGTGTACGGCATCGACATGCCGGATACCAGCGAGCTGGTTGCTGCCGGCCGCGATGTGAACGAGATTTGCCAGTTGATCGGTGCCGACCGTCTGATTTACCAGGATCTCGACGATCTGGAATCTGCAATCCGCGGCAAAAACAAAGCCCTGGCAGGCTTCGATTCGTCGTGTTTCAGCGGTCAATACGTGACCGGCCTCGATGACGGCTATCTCGATCAGCTGCAGCGGCGCCGCTCGGATGCCGTGCGTATGGCGCGTCGTCAGAGTGGCGTCGCTGGCGCCTGACGATCACGGTACATGCCCGATATTGCAACGGTCTGATGGTCGCGATTTCTGTCTGATTGAATGGCCAGGTGTGAACTCTCCGGCGTGTTGCTGCATTTTGAGCCACCGCTGGCCCATTCGCCATAGCCGATCGTTACGCCGTTATCGTTGTGTCAGCGATGCGCCAGAGCGCGGGCGAAAGCACCAATGCCACGGCTCCCAATCGAGGCCATGGCGATTGTGTTTGGGGTAGGATTCATGAAAACCATACAATCCGGCGTTGGATTTGAGCCACGTGTAGGCCCGTGATGAGCCGAATTCCGGGTTCAATGGGGTGACGCCGGGCGCGGTAATGTCCAGCGCACGGCCGCCGTGGTGTTCGCTGTAGCCTGGAGCCGCCGTGGCCTTGAGAATTCGTTTCATATCCTGACCCTCGGCAAGCTTTTTTCGGATCAGTTGAGCCTGGTAGGCCAGACTTCGAAAGCCGGATACGAGTCTGAGGTCAATATCGTGGATGAAAGCCCGGGACTGCATCAACTTCCAGGCTTCTGCGGCATCCGGCGCGAGTTCGGTATCGCGGCTAAAGATATCCGGTCCGATCGAAACACGATGGCTGCAATCATTGACCATTCTCAGGCGATGCCTGACACCGTAATCAGGCGCAATTCCCAGTTCGATGTGCATGCGTGCAACTTGCCGGACCCAGGGGCGGGCACCTTCAAGCAATCGCTTCGAAAGTTTAACCGGCTGGTTGTTGTCGGCATGATGACCGCTGGTTTGATAGCCCATTCGCTGCATGAATGCCCATGCCTGCGGCTTGACTGTGCACTCAAGCCTGTGGATGCCAAAACTGGAGGCAGTCTGCTCGATTTGCACGACCAGTTCGCGCGCCGTTTCGGAGCGCGCGCGGGCTGGGTCCAGATAAATAGCGAGCAGACGCGCGTGGTCGAGATCGAGCACCGCCATTCCAGCAAGGCTGCGGTCTTCGATGGCCAGAAGCAGCGCTGAATCCGGTAACAGGGCCTCCAGTCGCTGTTGAATATGATCCGGGTCGGTCGACGTTTCCGACTTCATCAGATCGGGCAAGCGGCTATGCACGAGCTCGGCCAGCCTGGAGAGTTCAGAGGTCCGTGCGGGCCTTATTTGCAGCGAGGTTTCGGTTTGATTCATCGCAAGCTTCACGTGCTATATTCGGTTTAATGGCAAGCCCCCCTAGACTCGATTTGGTTTTACGCTCGACGCTAGTATCGCTTAATTGGCTGCTTGTTGCAGGATTCATGTTGATGGTGCCCGCGATTCGAATGGTCGTGCCCCACTGGCCGCAGCCGATTGTCGAACGGATTTTCCCCGATGGCACCATTCAACTGGCCCATCCAAATCGGCCATTCCGCGACGATTCGGTGCCGCGCAGTTTGCCGCTGAGCGCGGCCCGGGTCGAATTTTCGGACGGGCACTGGATGCTCGGATACGTTACTGCAATTCGGTTTAACGGCGACACTGTGCTTGCCCCCCCGGGCAGACGCGTCTGGCGACCGGTTGTTGCTGACTGTGAGCTGGCGATCGCGAGTGCGACCGGCGCGACCCACTGGAGTTCGTGCGCGGACGTCGTCCAGGTGCTGTTGCCGAACCAGCTAAGCGTTTTGCAGAGCTTCAAGGTCAGTCGCGAGCGGCTTCTGGTTCGCCATCGCGACGCACAAGACGGTGCCGGGTAGTTCTGTCGGGCTTGAGTCGTCAGTCCTGAAAACCGACCTCGGAGATGTCGGCGGCGCAGGACATGACCATCAACAGGCGCTCAAAGCCCAGCGCCACGCCGGCGCAATCTGGCAGTCCGGTTTTAAGGGCATGGATTAGTTCATGGTCGATTGGCATCGCTTCGCGACCGAGCGCGATCCGGCGCTGGTTGTCGCCTTCGAAGCGACGACTTTGCTCATCGGCATCGATGAGTTCCCGGTAGCCGTTGGCAAGCTCGATCGGCCCGGCAAACACCTCGAAACGCTCGGCCCATTGTGTCTCGCCCGGCTTTAATCGCGCCAGCGCGGCCTGGCAGGCCGGATAGTCGTGGACGATGGTCAACTGGTCTTGAGGAAAATCCGGCTGTATCCGGCTCGCGAACAGCCAGTCGAGAAGTTCCGGGCGCGCGAGGCCGGACGGTGCATCATCCAGGGCTTGGCGCAGTTGCTCCAGGGGTGCGTTCAGCGGATCGAAAGGGAGCACATCGGCAACCAGTTCGCGCCACGGCACGCGCACGATCTGCCAGCGACAGTCCGGCGTCAGGCGTTCGATCAGCTCGGTGACTTCTCGCGCAAGTTGCTGCCAGCTCCAGCCCAACCGATACCACTCCAGCATCACGAATTCGGGCCGGTGCAGGCGACCTCGTTCGCCGGCCCGAAAAACCGGGCCCAGCTCGAACAGATCGCCGGCCCCGGAAGCCAGCAGTTTTTTGTGCGCGTATTCCGGCGAAGTCCGCAAGAAGCCGTGGTCGCGCAGCCGGATGTTTTCGATGTGAACATCGGTGACGCCGTACTCGCTGATCAGGGCAGTCTGGACTTCGAGCACACCGCGCTCGGCGAAAAACCGGCGAATCCTGGCGGCCGCTTCGGCGCGTTTTCGAATTCGGGTCGCGAGTTCGCTCACGGGTTCAAGCCTCTCCCGGCTCTGACCGGAGCGCTGCCGGTAGAGATTTGATCGACAGCTTCAGGCCGATGTTGGCCAGCTGACGCTTTTCAAGCTCCAGGCTGCGCGCCGACAGGGGGTGGCTCTGGAGCCAGCCCGGTGGGGCGCTGAACACCAGACGCTTGCGATCGGGGGCCTGCAAGGCGAAATCCGGCAGGTCGGCGTCGCTGCGCGCGCGGCCCAGCGCAATCGCCAGGCGAAGAATGGCAAGCAGCGGACGGGCGCTGGCGCGCTGTCGCTCCGGCAGTTCTTGTAGCGCATCGGCGGGAAGCTTTCGGCGCTGATAGCGCAGCAGCAGTGCCATGTAGTGCTGCTCCTGGCGCGAAAATCCGGCCAGGTCGGAGTTTTCGACGATGTAGGCGCTGTGGAGCTGGTACTGGCTGTGGGCGATGCCAAGACCGATTTCGTGGAGCTGGCAACTCCAGTCGAGCAGGTCGCGATGGATCGTGTGCAGTGACCAGGTCTGGGCGATCTGATCGAGCGCACACAGCGCGAAGTCCCGGACACGCGTTGCCTGGGTCTGGTCGGCTTCGAAGCGCCTGGCCATGGCGAGAACGGATTTCTGCCGCGGGTCGCGATGCTCCAGGCGGCCAAACAGATCGTGCAGCAGGCCTTCGCGCAAGGCAACCGGGCTCACCTCGATCTGCTCGATTTCAAAGGTTCGCATACAGGCCTCCAGCACCAGCACGCCACCGGCGATGACCGGCTGGCGCGAAGCGGATAGCCCGGCCAGGTCGATCGAATCGAGCCTGCGCAGTTCGATCAATTGGTCGCGCAAGCCGACAACCTGGTCGAAGGCGATGGCGCGTGGCGGGTTGTTGCTCGCTGCGGCGATGATTTTCTGCACCGCCCGAATTGTGCCTGACGAGCCAATCGCATGGCGCCAGTGGGTCTGCGCGATGGCCGATTTCAGCGCCTGCAACTCGGTTGCGATTTCGTCGCTCAGCCGATCCCAGCGCTTGCGACTCGCTCCAGTTCACGCCCGGCAACGATTTCGGTCGACCCGCCTCCAATATCAATCACCAGTCTCGGCTGCTGGTTAAACGGCATTCCCTGGCTGACCCCAAGCCAGACCAGACGCGCTTCCTCGCGGCCGCTGATGATATCGATCGGGCAGCCCAGGGCGGTTTCGGCGACAACCAGCAAGGACTGGGGGTGGGCCAGGCGACGAAACGTCTGTGTACCGACGGCTCGAACCTGGTCCATCGGAATGTCGGCCAGGCGCTGGCCGAACCGGGCCAGACAGCCGAGAGCACGTTGCCGAGTGGTCTGATCGAGACGACCGTTGGAATCCAGACCGCCAGCGATCCGAACCATTTCGCGAATGCCGTCGATAATGCGCAGTTCACCGTGGTCGCGCCGGGCAACCAACAGATGAAAACTGCTGCTGCCGAGGTCGACGGCGGCATAGAGATTACGTTGCGGCATCAGGCCGGCAGTTTAACCCGGGGGTTGGCCACAAAACAGCCAGCGGTTCAAGTTGCGTCTTGTTCGGCTTGCCGCATCAGGATTTGCTGGGCACCGCGCAATTCGTCGCCGGCCTCGCTGGCACTGTGGCGGTAGCTGCCATCGCCTTGCAGCAACCAGGCCTGTTGGTTGTCGGCAAAGGCAAGTTCCAGGCTCTGGTCGATGATGCGCGCGGCAAGCGTCGGGGTTTTAACCGGAAACGCGACCTCTACGCGCTGAAACAGGTTGCGTTCCATCCAGTCTGCGCTCGAACCCCAGACCTCGGTTTCGCCGGCATTCAAAAAACGGTAAATCCGTGCATGTTCAAGAAATCGGCCGAGGATGGAACGAACCTCGATGTTTTCGGAAAGGCCCGGAATGCCGGGCCGCAGGCAGCAGGTTCCGCGAATCACGAGTCGAATACGGACCCCGGCGCGCGAAGCGCGGTACAACGCCTGAATAACCTTCGGCTCGGTCAAAGAATTGCCTACGACACCGTAGACCACCTGTACACCGGCCTCCTGAAGCCGGGTTGCGAGCGTGATGTTGGCTTCCTCATCGAAGCGCGCGCGCAACTCGACAACCACCGTGACGTCCTTGCCGGCACGCGCGGCTTCGATCAGCAGGATGACCATGGCCGAATCGACACCGGTGCGATAAAGCGTTTGCTTGATCGCCAACACGTCGGGATCGGCGACTGCCTGGCGCAGCAGCTCGATGGTCGGCGTGAAACTGTCGTAGGGGTGATGCAACAGGTAATCGCGCCGCCGGAGTGCGGCAAACAAGTTGTTGCCGGGTGCCAGCGCAGCCGGGACATGTGGCTGAAACGGTGGGTATTTAAGGTCCGGGCGGTCGCTTTGCTCGCAAATGGCGACCATTCGGTTGAGGTTGACCGGGCCATCGCAGCGGTAAACATCGCTTTCTTCAAGGCCGAATTTTGACGTTAGCAGCTTGGCCACCTCGTCGGGACAGTTGCTGGCCAGCTCCAGCCGCACGGCTTCGGCAAAGCCGCGTTCGAGCAGTTCGCCTTCCAGCGCCCGGGCCAGATCCTCGATTTCTTCTTCGTCGACAAACAACTCGGAATTGCGCGTTACCCGAAACTGATAGCAGCCGCGCACGCGCATGCCGGGGAAAAGTTCGAACATAAATTCATGCAGAATCGACGACAGGAAGACAAAGTCGTTGGGGCCGCGGCTATAACTTTTCGGAATTCGGATCAGGCGCGGCAGCGAGCGCGGAGCGCGCACCAGCGCCAGGCCCGGATCGCGCCCGAAGGCATCGCTGCCATCGAGTTCGACGGCAAAGTTTAACGACTTGTTCAGAATGCGCGGAAACGGATGGGCCGGGTCCAGTCCGAGTGGGCTCAGAACCGGCATCAGCTCGCGTTGAAAGTGACGATGCAGCCATCGATATTGGCGCCGACTCCAGCGCGAGCGCTTCAGAATGCGGATATCTTCGGCTTCCAGCGCTGGCGTCAGCTCGTCGTTGAGCACCCGGTACTGCTCGCTGACCAGTTCGCTGGCAGCCTCTTCGATGGCTGCCAGCGTCGCCGTCGGCGTCATGCCGTCGGGGCCGGCCTGGCTGGCACCGTGCTGCAGGCGCTGTCGTATCGAGGCCACTCGGACCTCGAAGAATTCATCCAGATTGGTGCACGAGATGCACAGGAAACGAACGCGTTCGAGCAGCGCAATATTGGAGTCGCGGGCCAGTTCGAGCACTCTTCGGGTAAAGCAGAGCAGGCTTAATTCGCGATTCAGGAACAGTGCTGGATGTTCCAGGTCGTCGCCGTTCCATTGGTCCAGCGGGGCGGCGGCCTGGTGGACCAGGCCGGCAGGTCCACCAGGCTCGGAAGGCGCGTGCGGGGATCGGCGGCCGGGCTCGTCTTCCGCCATCAGACCAGGTCTGAAAAGCGGTAGCCGTGACCGCGTACGGTTTGCACGAAGTTGTCGTGTCGGGTTTGCTCGAGCGCCTTTCGCAGCCGGCGAATGTGGACGTCGACGGTGCGTTCCTCGACCGCATGGTCGTCGCCCCAGATTTCGCCCAGCAGTTGCGTGCGGCTCCAGGCTCGGCCCGGATGGCGCATAAACAGTGTTAAAAGCCGAAACTCGGTCGGGCCCATGCTGACCGGTCGGTCGCCGGCAAACGCCCGGTGGGAGTGTACGTCCAGGACTAAATCGCCGACCCGCAACGGTGTTGGGTCCGGTCGGGTGGCACCCGGATTTATGGGATTTTCCGGGCGTACGCGACGCAACACCGCTCGAACGCGCGAGATCAGCTCGCGCGTTGAAAAGGGCTTGACGACGAAATCGTCGGCGCCTGCATCAAGACCCCGGCTACGGTCGCTTTCGTTACCCCGCGCGGTCAACATGATGATCGGTATATGACTGAACCCCGGCATGCCGCGAAGCGTGCGCGTGAACTGCAATCCGTCGAGGCCCGGCATCATCCAGTCGAGCACAATCAGATCGGGCCGGGGTTCGCGCGCGTTCAGTCGCTTGAGCGCCTCGTCGCCATCGGCGGCGAGCTCGACATCCATATCAGCGCGGTTGAGGCTAAAGGCCAGCATCGCGCGAATCGGCGCTTCGTCATCGACAATCAGAACTTTTGTTTTCATGAGCTTCAGGCCACGATCGCTGAATTCCATTATCCGGAGGCTCATGACTAAATCATGACATTTTGGTTTCGATCGTGTTAATACCGCATGCATGAGTCAGGTGATTGTCGAGGCTCGTTGTGGCTCAATCGGCGCAAACCGCTATTGAGCGCTGCGCAGGTGTTCGACTCGCATGCGGTCGAGCTTGGCCGAGATGCGCGCACGATCATAGTAATCGAGATCGGATCTTCTAAGAACCCGCTCGAGCTGTTCGATCGCCTGGGCCAGGCCGCCGCGCTGATAGTAATTGGTCGCCACCGCTTCGGCTGCGCGAACCGGGTTGCCGGCCTGATTCGAAGCGTGCGCAAGCAATTCTGTGACGAGGATGTTCTCCGGCTCGCGGCGCATCTGGATGCGCAGCACGTCGGCTGCCAGCGCGGCATTTTCCTCGGCCCCGCTGTGCAGCAGCGCGTTGGCATAGGCCAGCGCAATCGCATTGCTCTGGCCATAGTTGGAATACAGGCTTTCCAGTTCGTCGATGGCCGCTTTGAAATTGCCCTGTGCCTGTAACAGTTCGGCATTTAATATCCTGAACAAGCGGCTGTCCGGGTCATGATCGAGCAGCCACTCGACTTGTTCGGCCGCGCGCTGTGTATCGCCACGCTCGATCAGGCCGAGCGCCAGGCCATAACGGAGCGCCGGTGCGTGTCCCTCTTGCCGGCGCAGTCGCGTCTGGAAGTAATCGATCGAGCGATCGACCTGCGTGTCCATCAGGATCCGCAGGCGCGCTTGGACAAATTCGAATTGCGAATCCGGATCGCGCGCGCGGCGCTCGGTGTTTTCGGCTCGCTGGTGGGCCTCGGCGACGCGGCTGATGGTTAGCGGGTGCGTGCGCAGGTATTCTGGCGGGCCCATACCCTGCGATCGGGACTGCCGGTTCAGTGTCGCGAAAAAGTCTGCCATTCCGACGGGGTCGTATCCTGCCTTGGCCAGCAGTTGGATGCCGATCCGATCGGCCTCGGCTTCATTCTGGCGCGTGTAATTGATCTGGCTTTGTTGCGAAATGCCCATGCCGGTCGCCAGGATGCCCTGCGCCGTTTCGCCATCCATGCCGCCGGCCAGACCGCCGGCCATGACCAGGCCGAGCGTGGCCAGCATCACCGGTAGCGAAATGCGCTGCGATTCTTCAATGCCGCGCGAGAGATGGTTTTGCGTGACGTGCGAGACTTCATGTGCCAGCACGGCGGCGACCTCGTCGGCCGACTGGGCTGCAAGAATCAGCCCGGCGTTGAGCGCGACGACCCCGGCCGGCGCGGCGAACGCATTGATCCCGGGTATCTTGAGCACGTGAAAATGAAAATTCTGCTGGCGTCCGTCGCTGTGCATGACCAGGCGGTAGCCCATTTCGTTGAAGTACGATTCGACAATCGGGTCGTCGACCAGCAGATCCTGCGATCGCATGAAATTCTTGAAGTCATTTGGAAAGGTTCGGGCTTCGTTGGGC
>JAIVHD010000434.1 GCA_020201235.1 Lysobacteraceae bacterium | reverse complement strand
GGGCTGGTCGGCTTTCGGCGAAGCGATTACCTGCAGCCGCACACGCTCGATCTTGGACCGGCGGTGCGTGAGCGGGTCGAAGCATCACTGGGCCGAAGGCCGGCCGGTCCGATCCGAATGTTGACCCACCTGCGCCAATGGGGAAGTTGCTTCAATCCGGTGACGCTGTATTTTTGTGAAAAACCAGGCGGCGGTTTGGATGCGATCGTGGCCGACGTCAACAATACGCCTTGGGATCAACGCCACGCCTATGTTCTGGATGCCGCCGGTCAGACTGGACCCGACTACCGCTTTGACTTCGATAAGGAATTCCACGTCTCGCCGTTCTTGCCGATGGACATGGCCTATCAGTGGCGCTTCGACTATCGGCCAGAGAGTCTGGCTGTTCACATGAAAGTCATACGGGGCCAATCAGACTATCTAATCGTCGGCTTGCGCTTGAATGTGCACCCCCTGACCGGCAAGGCGATGTGGCAGCTGCCATTACGGTTCCCCTTGCTGGGGGCTAAAGTCATCGCCGCCATCTATTGGCAGGCGTTGCGGTTGTGGCTGAAGAAGATTCCGTTTCACGCCCACCCGGATTCAAATTGATCAGACGACCAAAAGATGTTAAACCCTTGAAACTGATGCCAAACCTGCACACCACAGCGACCGCTGAGTCGCCCTCCCGGCTGGCCTCGATCGATCGCTGGTGCCGCCAACGCGCATGTGCACGCATGAGCGGGCTGGAACACGGGCGAATCGACATTGCGGACGCCGACGGCCGCTACCAGCTCGGCCGCGGCGATGGTCCGCGCGCTGAAATCAGAGTTCATTCCACCGCCTTCTGGCGGCTTCTGGCCAGCGGCGGCAGTGTAGGAGCCGGCGAGGCCTATGTCGACGGCCTCTGGGACAGTCCCGATCTTGTCGCGGTGATTCGCGTACTGGCGGCCAACCGCGATACCTTGCAACGCATGGAGCACGGTAGCGCGAGATTTTATGGCTGGTTGTTGCGTGCGCTGCATCGCCTGAATCGCAACACGCTGGCCGGCAGCCGGCGCAATATATCGGCTCATTACGACCTTGGTAACGAATTTTTCGAAGGTTGGCTGGATCGTCGAATGCAATATTCATCAGGACTTTTCCTCAGAGCCGGAGAGTCGCTTGATCAGGCGCAGGAAAACAAGCTGGTCCGAATCGCTGAGCGCTTGCAGCTGGATCAAAGCGATCATCTGCTTGAAATTGGCACCGGCTGGGGTGGTCTCGCGATTTTTATGGCACAGCGCACCGGCTGCCGAGTCACCACAACGACGATTTCGGCCGAGCAATATCGCTACGCGCTCGATCGGGTTGCGCGGGCCGGACTTCAATCGCGCATCACCGTACTCAAGCAGGACTACCGTGAATTGCGTGGCGAGTACGATAAGCTGGTCTCGGTCGAAATGATCGAGGCAGTCGGTGCGGACTTCTTGGAAACCTATCTTGCCTGTATCGGACAACTGCTCAAACC
>JAIVHD010000040.1 GCA_020201235.1 Lysobacteraceae bacterium | reverse complement strand
ATATTAAGCACGGGCAAACTTCCCTCAGATACTAACAATCCCCGCCGCGTCCCCTACGGACGCGACCCACGACTGAATCCTACATCCAGCGCCGGTGGAAAATCAAGTTCGGAAAACCAATTAGTCAAAAACCAATTGGACAGTCAGAGCGCCGGCAAAAACCGGTGGCAGATCAAGCGGTACAATTCCGCTATCTGGAAAGGGACTAGCGCCCCGCCAGAGCCCCGAGTCATGGGCCGATGTTCGTGAGGATATCGGTTAAGCGTTGACAGGGGAAGGTACAGGCTCGGTATTGAGCTCCGAAATCAACGTCGAGAATGCCGACCTTGTTGTCTGGATCAGGCACAATGTCGACGGTTTCTAGCGGCTGAAATGGTGGAATCCCGGCCTTCAGGCATGCCAAATCTGGCTACGAGGCCATTTTCATCATTCGCGAGCATGTTCGGCTGCTACCTGCCGGGCGAGAACAGCGCGTGCGGCCGGACCCGTCGGTCAGTTCCAGGTAGTCGGTCGTGGAATAGGCAATCGCTTTTTCAGGGCTTTCCTCATCATCGGTTTTGAATCCGAGCAGCTTGACGATGGTCTTGTCCAAGGAAGTGTTCTCGGCCGCCGGCGTCGGATTGTCATGCGCCGCCCCCCCGTTTGCTGCTTCGCTTCTGGAGATTCTGAATTCCTTGTTGCTCATGATTGATATCCAGTCAACATAGAAGCCATTGCGTCTCTGGCTGCTTGTTTTTTATCGATTGTGTGCTGCGATGATCTTTTCGACCTCGGTTAGCCAGCCGGCCGGAACATCGTTGCGACTCAGGTAGATGGCGCGGGCCAGTTCTGCATGCGCGAGGCTCTGCCCGGAGCGCTCCATCTGCTCATAAAGCACGGCGGCGCGGTGATTGAAACGGCCCGTGTATAAGTGGTTTTTGGGGTAGGCCTGCTCGGCGGCTTCCATCGCGGCCTTGAGGTTTTCCGCAGCGCTTTCCAAATGCCCGGCGTTGATCTGAAGGCTGCCGAGGTTGTAGAGCATCAGCACGTATTGCGGGTGCGTTTCGCCAAGTAATTTGTGCTGCATATCTACCGCTAGCGCCACGTTTTCGACCGCCTTGTCCATCTCGCCGACCAGTTCGTAGGTCAGGCCCAGGTTGCCCAGCGCCGTGGCCAGGTCGGGATGCGCATCGCTGTGCAGGCGGTGCAGTTCGATGCTCGTTTCAAAAGCCTCGATGGCCTTAGGGTAGGCACCCATCGAGTCATGGGATGAAGCCAGGTTGTTGTAGAGGACGGCACGGTCGAACGGGTCGACTTCGCCCAGCGATTCAATCATGCCAATGGCTCGTTGCGCCAGCTCGACGCCGCGTTCACCCTGGTCCATCTTCGGCATCAAGCCTGCCCAGTCGATCAGGATTTCGAATACTGCCGCACGGCCGTCGGGCGTCCGGTCGTTTTCGACCAGCGCGGTGGCCTGCTCGTACAGTGCGTCAGCCTCAGCGTAATCGCTTTCGCCCCAGCGCACACCCGCCAGCGCGGACAGCACCCTGGCGCGTTCGATGTTGTAGCCGATGCGGGTGTAGATCGCCAGCGCCTGCTCGAGCTGCGCGCGCGGTCTCGTAGTCGCCAAGACCCGACAGCGCAAAACCCGTGACGTGGCGCATTTCCGCTTCAAGGTCCGGTTGGCCGGCGAATTGCTCGCTGATGTCGGGAATCGCCTGCCGGACGGCGTCGGCCATGGTTCGAGATTCGGTATTCTGGTAGGGATCGGCACGCTGGATCATTTCGGTCAGGAACTGCTTGGCCGATTCGGCTCGCTGGGCTTCGATCAGCGCCCGTTCGCGCTGCTGCTCGACCGCGATCAGCGCGACGGCCATTGCAAGGAAAATCAATGCCGCGGCAGCGACACCGGTTCTATAGCGCGCGACAAACTTGCCGGCGCGATACAGCCGGGAGGCGCCGCGCGCGTGCACCGGCTTGCCGGTCAAATGACGCTCGATATCATCAGCCAGCGCCTGCGCGGTCGGATAGCGCTGTTGAGCCTCTGTGCGCATGGCCGTCATGACAATGCGGTCGATATCGCCGCGTAATCGCCGCCGCAGCGAGCGGGCGTTACCCAGCCCGGCCGATGGTGCGCCGCGCCGGCGCTTCACCATTCCGCTGGGATCAACCGCCACGGTACCGCACACCGTGCGCTCCATTTCCGCCGGGCTCATGCCGGACAGCGGGTGCGGACGAACCCCGGTCAGCAGCTCATAGGCCAGCACACCCAGCGAATAGATGTCGCTGGCAATGCCCACCGGCTCGCCGCGAAGCTGTTCGGGGCTGGCGTACTCGGGAGTCATCAACTGCCCGCCGAGTCGGGTTTTGGGCATGTCGACCGACAGCGCGACCGGATCGAGAATCCGCGCGATGCCGAAGTCGATCAGTTTGGGCAGGCCGCCGTCGGTGACCAGCACGTTGCCGGACTTGATATCGCGGTGCACGATGCCGCGCCGATGCGCGATTTCCAGCGCCTCGCAGACCTGCTGCAGCAATTGCAGTCGTGCATCGACGCTGATCCGATTGTGTCGGCAATAGCGCGTGATCGGCTCGCCGCGAACCAGCTCCATGACCACGTACGGCGTGCCGTCGTCGGCCATGCCGCCGTCGATGATCCGGGCGATACCGGGATGCTCGAGTGCCGCGACAATGCGCCGCTCGGCCTCGAATCGCCGTCGGCCGTCGGCATCCAGGCTGGCCCCGCCGAACAACTTGATGGCGACTTGCTGATCGAACGTGCCATCAACGCGCCGGGCCCGGTAGACGGTGCTCATACCGCCAATGGCCAGGATCTCGATCAATTCAAACGCACCCAGCCGCTGGCCACTGCGGTCGTCCAGATCAAGGTCAATCGCATCGACGCGCGGGGCATCTTCGAGAAACCCGTCGCTGAGCTGTTCGGCCTCGACCAGGCGCAGCACCCGTTCCAATAATTCGGGGGAATCGACACAACGTTTCGCCAACCACTCGTGCCGCACCGCATCGGGCTGATCCAGGCTTTCACTGAACAGCTTCAGGGCACGCTCGTCGAGGTCGCGCTCGTCGAGGCCTGCATCGGCCCGACCGGCAGAACGATTGCTGTCTTTGCCCGCAGCCATCAGGTGCCGGTCGGCTGAAGCTGCATGAACAGCCAGGCACGCGCCGCGCGCCAGGAGCGATTCACGGTGGCGACCGACACATCGAGCACCTCCGCGGTCTCGGGAATGGTCAAGCCGCCGAAATAGCGCAGCTCGACCACCCGGGCCTGTTCGGCATCCATGTCTTCAAGACGCGCCAGCGCCTGATCCAGCGCCAGCAGATCGACGACCGGCGACCCACCCGCCTGGCCGAGCTGCACCGTTGTCGGCGTCGGGCCCTGGCGCTTGGCGGCGCGCTTGCGCCGGCCGCTGTCGACCAGGATCTGGCGCATCACGCGCGCGGCCACCGCCATGAAATGCGCCCGGTCGCGCCATTCCACTTGATCGGCCTGGATCAACCTCATCCAGGCTTCACTCACCAGCGCCGTCGGCTGCAGGGTATGTCCCGCGCGCTCGCCGGAGAACTGAATGCGCGCCAGCCGCTTGAGTTCGGCATACAGGCCCGCGCTCAATGCTTCGAGCACGTCTGGCTCTCCGGCCGACCAGCGGCGAAGCATCGCTGTCAGGTCCGGATCACCGGTTATGAGGTCTTGAGGATCCCCTTTCATCGCATGGCTATCTCGGCGCGAAGCAAATGGTTTCGTTTCCGAGTGTAGCGGAATTCTGATGCAGGATTTTTGCACAGTTTTGCGATCGACGCGATCGGGGCGCAGGGCATTTCAGAGAAGTCGACCCGTGCGCGATCAAGATCCGGCTGGGCAGGCCGGCAGCGAGCAGCACCCAATCGGAATCGACCTGGGTGAAACAACTTTCGGTGGAAACAGTATGCGTTCCGTAAGGCTACCCCGGCTTAGCGTTATTCACCACCCTTCCGTCGCGAGGTACCGCCAGGTGCCGTGGCCGGGGCGTTTCGCGACGATACGCACCGGAAGCGTACTCGCCTGTCCGGTGAGGATGCGTGACCGAGCGAAACGCCGCAGACGCGGGGTCTGACGGCGCCGCAGTAGGAAGGGTGGTGAATAAGGTGGGGTTACAGCAATGCGCGAAACTGCTCGACTGAGAGCCCGGAATCCCGGGCGATGCCACCCATTGTGAAAGCATTAACAGGATTATGACGGGGAATGGTAACTATACGCTGGCCGTTGCTCATGACGATGTGCTTGCCCTGACGCACGATGCGAAATCCGGTCTTCTCAAGGGCGCGGACGGCGTTGAGGTGATTGACCCCGGGGATGCTGGGCAAAGCGGTCAGCCGGTAACTTCGATTTCGCGAATATCTTCACCGCGGAGTTGTTCCTCGACGACTGATAAATATTCCACAATGGCGTCACGGATGTTTGCCACGGCTTCCTGCTCGGTGGCGCCTTGGGACCAACAGCCCGGGAGCCCTGGAACATAAACGCTGTAGCCTTCTTCTGACTTGTGCAGTGCAATCCGGTATTTCATGGAAATCTCCAGTTGCCAATTTCGCGGCAGGAACGCCGGGGGGCCTGGCGCCCACACAGATCCGGACGCGCGGTTTTCCCACACTCTAAAACTCGATTATATCCGCCTTCACACAAAGCTGTAATAAGGCGTATCAGGCGGCAACCTGCTTCAGGTCTTCTACCACCAATCCACGGCCGATCGCCGCCAATGCGATCACCACGCGGTCCAGCCGCGAGGCATGATCGGGATCCACCAGCCGGCGCACCGCGCCTTCCGTTACACCGAGTCGATCCGCCAAGGCAACATTGGTCATCCCTTCCTCGCGCAGCGCGGTCCGTAATGCCAGTTTGGCGGCAACCAGTGGGGCAACCGGGACCAATCGTTGCCCCGGTTCGGGCTCGGAAGGGGTTGGAATATCGCGGCCCTCAATGGCATAGCCCGCCAGCGCCGCGCCCAGGGCCTCGCCCATCTCACGCAATGCCTGCTGCTGTGATGCGCCGTCGGTAATGGCCTCCGGCACATCTGGAGAGGTCACGACATACTGCCCCTGCTCGTCTTGCACCAACGTGACCGGATACAAATATCGCATTGTCTGCTTTCTCCCGGCGGATAGATTTGCGCGCAAGCCGCCTCACACGCTTTTCGAATTCGTACCCGTTCACTGGGTTAGGATCGCACACATATGTACGAAGTTAAACTCCTAGCAGCCTGAGAGACTAACCCCTCGTGGAATTTTCGATCAATTTGCAATTGGCTGATACGAAAACTCCGGGCTTTGCGCTTCTATTGAAAACAGCCGGAAATATCTGGAGCCTCCGATCTCCGGCGACGATCTGGACGCCAACCGCACTGGAGTGAAACAACCATGAGATCCTATATTCCCGGAGCAGTCGCGCGCCTGGTACTTAAAAGGCTGGTCCCGCCCACACTGCTCGCGCTTGCAATGGCAGGCAGCGCATCCGCAGCGACGTTTGCCGTCACTTCCGTCGCCGATTCCGGCCCCGGCTCGTTGCGACAGGCCATTCTCGATGCCAACGCCAGCCCCGGCGCCAACCTGATCGAGTTCAACATTGCCGGCGCCGGACCGCATACGATCGAGCCAGTCTCGGCGCTGCCGGTACTCGCCGATCCCGTCACCATCGACGCCCTGACCCAATCCGGCGCGGACTGCTCGAGCTGGCCGGCCACGCTCCAGGTCGTGATCGACGGCAGTCAGGTGCCCCATGGCGCGAACGGACTGGCGCTGTCGGGTGGCGATGCCATCGTGCGCGGACTGGTCATCAATAGCTTCGGAGGTGCTGCCGCCATCTTTATCGACTCCGACGGTAATACGGTCGAGTGCAATTTTTTAGGTACGGACAATACCGGCATGACTGGCAGCTTTGCGCTGAACAACGAGATCGGCATCCTTATCGACGGTGGCAATGACAATGTGGTGGGCGGAGCCGATCCCTCGATGCGTAACCTCATCTCGAACAACGATGACGGCGTTATCCTCAGAGGCGGTGCTACCGGCAATACGCTCGCTGGCAACTCGGCGGGGCCGATCATGATGCCGGTATCTGCAATCGGTCCTGCAATCTGATTTCCGGCAATGACATCTGGCCCGGAGTTGACGTGGATAGTGCCGCTGCGACCAATCTCATCATCCAGGGCAACTTTATCGGCACGGACATCAATGGCACAACGGCCATTGGAAATGGCGACAGCGGCATCGAAATCGACGCGTCGGCCAGCGACATCCTGATCGGCGGTCTGTCCGACCCTGGCGTGTGCAGCAAGGCTTGCAATCTGATCTCCGGGAACGACGATCACGGGATTCTTGTGGATGACAGCGGGAGCGAAGGCATTGTCATCCAGGGCAATTTCATCGGCACCGACCCAAGCGGGACGCTGGCCGTGCCCAACTTGCAGGACGGGATCGATATTGACGGGTTCGGGAACACAGTCGGGGGTGCGACGCCGGGTCTCGTCAATCTGATTTCGGGCACAGAACTTCCCCGTGCTGGACGACCTCCCGACCCTGACCGGTGCTGGCTCGACATCGGTCAGCGGATTGCTGCAGTCCGTGCCATCGACTGACTTCAGGCTGGAGTTGTTCGCCACTGAGACCTGCGACGCTGCGAGCTTTGGCGAAGGCCAGACTTTTATCGGTGTTTTTGACGTCACCACCGATGGTGCGGGCCAGGCCCAGTTCGACGAGACCTTCAGCACCGGCGGGGTCGACTCGGGCTGGATTGTCACCGCGACCGCCACGCGGCTTGATAGCAGCGGCGATCCGGTCGAGACCAGCGAGTTCTCGCAATGCGGCGAGCTGCCCGGCAGTCCGGTGGTGACCACCACCGCCGACAGCGGCCCCGGTTCCTTGCGTGAGGCACTAGTGTTCGCCAACGCGAATGCCGGCCCCGATGTGATTTCGTTCGACATCGACGCATCCGTGGATCCGGGTTGCGATCCGGGCACCGGTGTCTGCACGCTGCAAGCGGTGCCGCCAATGCCTGGTTTCAACGCCGAGCTTATCGACGGAACGACTCAGCCTGGCGCCTCCTGCGCGAGCTGGCCTCCGCAGTTGAAGATCGTTTTCCCCAATACCTGGAGACCCAGAGTGACCGGGGATAACAGCGCTATCCGCGGGCTGGTGCTGTTCGCGCTCGATGTGAGGGCGAACAATACTGAAGTGACCTGCAATTTCATCGGCACCGACGCCACCGGTACGGTGGTCGCGCAAACCGGAGGTGGTCTGGTTGTGGGCGGCGTATTCGGTGCCAGCGGCAATGTGATTGGCGGCACGGCCGCAACCGACCGCAACCTGATCTCGGGCAACAACACCTGGGGTCTCGAGCTGATTAGCGGGGGTACCCGGGTCCAGGGGAACTTCATCGGCACCGATGTGACCGGCCAGTCCGCGCTGCCCAATCGACTGTCAGGGATACGTGTCAGCC
>JAIVHD010000220.1 GCA_020201235.1 Lysobacteraceae bacterium | reverse complement strand
GACTAGACTTTTAGAGGAGACTGATCTTGCTTGAAGACAACAGCGACAAGCCGCTGGACGGCACGACGACGGTGCCCACCCAGGGCGAGGGGCAGGTCAGCCGCACGCCCGGCGAGTCCGGCAGTTTCCCCACTGTGACCACCGACCAGGTTCGCAATGCGTTCGAAACCGGGCGTTATCCGTACCGAAAGCGACTGGGGCGTCGCGTTTACGAGGCCGACAAGGCTCGCTTGCAGGCCGAGCTCCTGAAGGTCCAGCTATGGGCTCAGGAAACCGGACAGAAATTCGTCATCATTTTTGAAGGTCGCGACGCGGCCGGCAAGGGCGGGACGATCAAACGCTTTACCGAGCATCTCAACCCGCGTTTTGCGCGAACGATCGCACTGAACAAACCGAGCGAGCGCGAACGCCAGCAATGGTATTTCCAGCGCTACGTCGAGCATCTGCCGAGCGCCGGCGAGATGGTGTTTTACGACCGGTCCTGGTACAACCGCGCCGGTGTCGAGCGGGTCATGGGTTTTTGCACGCCGGTCGAATACCTGGAATTCATGCGCCAGACACCCGAATTTGAGCGGATGCTGGTTCGATCCAATATCCATCTCTACAAATACTGGTTTTCGGTCACCAGAAATGAGCAGTTCAAGCGCTTTGAATCGCGCGCCACCGACCCGCTCAAACGCTGGAAGCTGTCACCGATCGACAAGGCCGGCCTTAATAAATGGGATGAATACACCGAGGCCAAGGAAGCGATGTTCTTCTATACCGACACCGCCGATGCGCCGTGGACGATCGTAAAATCCAACGACAAGAAACGCGCGCGGCTCAACTGCATGCGCCACTTCCTGGCATCTGTGGACTACCCCGGCAAGGACCAAAGCATCGTGCAGCAGCCCGACCCGCTGATCGTCGGCACTGCATCCCACGTGGTTCGAAAAACCGGCCGCGTGCCGGGTGCCGCAGGACTGATCATGGCGTCGGGCTTCAAGTCCGGCCACTCGGCCTGACATTTCGAAGCCGGATACTCGGAGCCTGTCGGATTTAACGCTAATCGACTGCGGAAAAGCCGGATTGGGCCAGATTTCCCGCTCTTTTTCGTTAAATAGGCCCACCATTGGCCTCAAAAGATCGCAAAATCTGGCCCAATCCGGCTTTCCCTCAGCGTAGATCGGTTAAATCCGACAGGCTCCAGTACCCGGATGATTTGTCCCGACGAGTGGGTCGACCTTTCAGCGCGTGACCGGCATCAACGTAAGCTCGACCCGACGATTTTGAGCGCGTCCTTCCTCGGATTCATTGCTGGCAACAGGATATTCAGCACGGTCTGGTCGAATTCTTCCAGTACCAGGGCGACTGAATTCAGAACATCGAAAAAGTCGGGATTCAGGGCGGCCGAGTCGAAGTCAAAGGTCACATTGCCGGGCATGTTGAGGATGATTTCATCGCCCCGGCGGGTCACGCTGACGCCGGTGCCGCGTAACTGGCGACGAAGCTCCTCTTCCTGACGGTCCATATAGTTGCCGACCGCGGCACCGGTCAACGCGCCGATGCCGGCACCGATCGCGGCGCGCTTCAAGCGGTCTCCACCGGAAATAGCACCAATTACCGCTCCCACGCCTGCACCGATTCCGGCACCGCTGCCAGTACGCGAGACTCGCGGCTCGCCAGTCCACGGGTCGGTCGAGGCGCAGCCTGCGATCAGCAATGCTGCGATGCAAAAAACAGCCGAAATTCGGCGAAAACGCGGGATCGACTTCATGATGGTGCCTGTATGTTTTATCCAGCCTGCATTATCGCAGCATTGGTGAGCGTTTCTGTAAAATTGGACTATTCACCGCCGATCCCCGACGACTGCGATACCGTCAGCCCCGCATCCGGGGCGTTTCGCTCGGTCGTGTTGAACACGCTGGAAACGCTCTGGATCAACACCGGCACGCTGTGTAACCTGACCTGCCGTAACTGCTACATCGAGTCCTCGCCAAGCAACGATCGCCTTGTCTACATCAGCCATTCCGAACTGTGCGCTTACCTCGACGAAATCGAGCGCGACGGCTTGGGCACGCGAACCATCGCATTTACCGGTGGTGAGCCGTTCATGAACCCCGATATGATCGCGATGCTCGAGGAAGTTCTGAGCCGCGGGTTAGAAGCGCTGGTACTGACCAACGCCATGAAGCCCATGATGAAGGTCAGTGCCCGGCTGCTGGATCTGCAAGCGCGCTTGGGCGAGCGCCTGACGATTCGTGTATCCATCGACCATTACGCGCGCGAACAGCATGAACTGGAGCGCGGCCCCAGGTCCTGGAGACCGGCACTGGCCGGGCTGCATTGGCTCAGCCGCAACGGCTTTACCCTGGACATCGCCGGCCGGCTGTTCTCCGGCGAGCCCGAAGTGCGCATGCGCGAAGGCTACGCGCGGTTATTCCTGCGCGAAAACATCAAGCTGGACGCGTTTGATCCGCGTCAGCTGGTGCTTTTTCCTGAGATGGATGAGCGCGCCGACGTGCCCGAGATTACCGAAAGCTGCTGGAAAACGGTCGGCGTTTCTCCTGACGCGATGATGTGTGCTGACTCGCGCATGGTCGTCAAGCGCAAAGGTGCCGAGCGCCCGGTGATCGTGCCCTGCACCTTGCTGCCTTATGCGCCCGAGTTCGAACTTGGGCACACACTGGCCGAGGCCTTTGGCAACGTGCGACTGAACCACCCGCACTGTGCCCGATTTTGCGTGCTTGGCGGTGCCAGTTGCGGCGGCGGTCAAACCGGCCCCGAAGCAATCGAGCATGAACGTCCACGACCGTCCTGCG
>JAIVHD010000260.1 GCA_020201235.1 Lysobacteraceae bacterium | reverse complement strand
ATGTAACCCTAACTAATAAGCATTTATTCGCCGTGCGCAGCATGGCGTATAAATGTCTGTTGGACTAAGCCGCCCATCAGACTGGCGTGGACTGATCTATTGGGGATTGTATTTTCGACCCGGCTGCGAAAGTGCCGATTTTGGGTAAAATCCTGGACGGTTGTCGTGCGTTTTCTTTCATTTCTGGCGTTGCCCCGTGCCTTAGATGGCTTGCTGAAGTCTAATGTACCCGATTCTGACCCTGAATTCCAGTATTGGACCGAGCGGGGCCGGAGCCCGTTGCCGGACCCGTTTTCGTTGGCCTTGTTCCGGCCGGGGGTCGGCCGGGTCGGTCGGCTACCCGGGCATCTTCGGGATATGACTGTCCAATTGGTCGTCCTTAGAAGTAATGCAGTCAAAATCGTTTTGATCATCTGAATGGCTCCGTTTTTGGCATATAACGCCCATATTCACGCGCCAGCTCCGCTGGTCGCGTGGAATTGATTGTTATGGCTTTACAAGACCTCTTAAAAGGTCTATTATTCGGTCTCATATTCCTTTGCCTAAGGGCATTTTCATGACACATCAAATCCTAACTGAGATCGCTGCCAGCATCTCCGAACTGAAAGCCAACCCCATGAAAGTCGTAGCCAGTGGGGAAGGCATGCCCATTGCTGTACTTAACAGGAATGAACCTGCTTTTTATTGTATCCCCGCCAAAGCCTATGAAGCGATGATGGATCTCATAGAAGATAAAGAGCTGTTGGAACTTGCTAAAAGCCGCATGGATGAAGAAAGCATAAAGGTTAGCCTGGATGATTTATGAGTTAGCATTCAAGAAGAGTGCCCTGAGGGAATGGAAAAAGCTCGGACCCAATGTCCGAGAGCTTTTCTTCAAAAAACTCAAGGAACGGCTTTCCAACCCACATGTCCCCTCCGCAGCTGTAAACGGAGGCACTAATCTCTACAAAATCAAACTGCGCCAACTCGGATATCGCTTGGTTTATTCTGTATCAGATACCACCGTTACGGTCACCGTTCTCGCTGTCGGCAAAAGAAACCGAAATGAAGTCTATGATCTGGCACTTTCGCGCAATAAAGACGATAAGCCATAACGCAGAGTGCAGCGGCAGTTTGTGGAGTGGTGTTTTGTGTTATAGCGTAGCGGCAACACAAAAAAGCCACGGAACAAACTGTCCGACTGGCACGTATTGTTATGGTTTTCCATTCTTCATTGCCTCTTCGATAATCTTCTCTGCTTTCTCATCCATTTTTCTTATTAGCTCATCAGTTAGTTCAAATTCCTCAGGCGCCGGAGCTTTTCTTTCATGTAAATCATCCCGCGTTTGCCATTCTGTTAAAGCTTTATTATACAAGGCTTGTTTGATGCAGAAAGTTACTGCGCTTTTATGGCCGTCATCATCAAAGTTATGAGCTAGCATATCCTGCCTTCTCCAATCTGCTGCCATAAGCCAGTAATGATACGCTTCCTCATACTGGGCAGTTACGTGATACTGTTTTGCATGCTCTTCAAGCCCATGGTATTCAGTATTATTTTTTGCAGCTACTCTTGAATCTGGAATGTCGGGTCTATAAGTAGCCCATTTATATTTATCCCTCATGCATGGAAAAAACGAAGTGATATTTGAGTAACCTTTAGGCCCGAAATGCTTAATGGCGAATTCGTTAGTCAAATCATCATATTCTGATTTCCATTCGTACATGTGTAACCTCGCTATTCTTTACCATAACGCTGAGCTTTGCGGCAATTTTGGAACCGCGCAGCGGTGGAAAAATTGTCCGACAACAGCTCTTGGTTATACGACTTGCAGTAACTTATCAACTATCGGGTTAAAGTGATTTATTGATTTTCTTGCGGTAGTAATATGCGCACCGTTCAAGCCATCCTTAGCTTTGCAGTCGAAAACGGGCTTTCTGGCTTTTAACGAGTAAGGCACCAAACTATGGAGGTTTGGTATTTTCCCTATATTCCAAGTACCTGTACTCCAATGATGTACTTGCCCCAAAGGGTCTAGTTTATCAATTATGTTCTCTTTGACTGCTGCTTCAACCTGACTGCCAAAAAGAGACCAACCTCTCGTCATGCCCGACTTTGTTTTTCTTACATTATGCTGCTGCATAACATAGCCTAAGAAAACCGGTTTTCCACTCGGAAGCTCTATTGAATCCCCTTTATACGATTGCTTACATTGCTCCCATTCTTTTTGCCATCCAACGAGTTTTGATCCGAGATTCTGAGTGCCCCTAATCGAGAACAGATCGGGAGACATTGGCACTATAAAATAGTCACTCGCCGCCAGGGCCGACCGATTTAACGCTCCGAGATTTGGGCCTAGATCTAGCATTACTACATCAGCTTTAACTTTATCGGCGGCCCAAAGAACGTATCTGTATATTGCTGATTGAACGCGCAGATCCCCGGCGCTTCCACCTTTAGCGCTAGTCCACGAATCGCCCAAGGTATCTTCAAAATTACTTAAGAGAACATCACCAGGAATCAGATGGAGATTCGGGTAATCGCTTTTGATTGATGACGGTTGACGTTTTCTTATATCACCTAGTCTCTCGTAGACAGGTTCAAGAGCGTTCCAAATGCTGTTACCGCGGTCGGATTTCCAGCTTTTCTCGAGTTCAGAGTCAGAAATTGAATAGGCGGAAAGATTGCACTGGCTATCAAGGTCAACCAAAAGAACAGTTTTCCCCTTCCTCTCAAGCAAGTGGGCGATGTGGTACATGTAGGTGGTTTTCCCTACGCCACCCTTGTTATTGAATATAGAAACTATCTTCATTTTTACTCCATAGCTATTTTCGTATAACAGTGAGTGGCCCGCGACGCACCATGGTGCACTACGGTGCTGCCCCGTCCATCCCGCAGCGCTCCAGTTCGCGCGGAAATGTGAAAGATTCTATCAGTTCCGCGCGTTAACGCATTGAAAAAAATCGTTTCTTTTGTCACCGCAAGATCCCCGAACCCACCATGAACCGCTCGATCCTGCTGGAACTATACGGCGAATCGCCTGTGATTGCAATCTTCTTGACTTATTATTCTGATGGATTAAACTGTTATTCCTTACAGTACTCGGCGGCGGCATGGGAAATCAAACGAAAAGCCCTTTTCTGGAGCGTATTCGAGAGGCGATCCGGGTGCGGCACTACAGTATTCGCACCGAGCGGACCTATATCGAATGGACCCGCCGATTTATTCTGTTCCACGGTAAACGCCATCCGGAGGAAATGGGCGAGACCGAGGTTGCGGCGTTTCTAACCCACCTGGCAGTGAATCGGGATGTGGCCGCGAGCACCCAGAACCAGGCAATGAATGCTTTGGTGTTCGTGTACAAGCATGTCCTTGGCCGGCCACTCGGCGACGTTGTCGGCGCTGTGCGGGCGAAACGACCGGCTCGATTGCCGGTTGTGCTGTCCCAGGATGAGGTGCGCCGGGTTCTGGCCGAGCTGCGAGGAGCGCCCTGGCTGATTGCCTGCCTGCAATACGGGTCCGGTCTGCGCCTCATGGAGAGTATGAGGTTACGGGTGAAAGACCTCGAATTCGAGCATCGAGCGGTTATGGTTCGCGACGGCAAGGGCGGCAAGGATCGAGTGGTGACACTCGCCGATGCGCTAGTCGAACCGTTGCAACGGCACCTTGCAGCGCGTCGCAACCTGTTCGAGCAGGATTCAGCGCAAGGGTTTGGCACCGTGCATCTCCCTCACGCGCTGGCGCGCAAATATCCCAATGCCGATTGCTCCTGGGGCTGGCAGTATGTGTTTCCGTCCTCGCGGCTGAGCCGCGACCCGCGCTCCGGCGTGATCCGTCGCCACCATTTGGATGAATCGGTGGTGCAAAAAGCGGTCGCGAGGTCGGTTCGGAAATGCGGGATCGAGAAGCCGGCCAGTTGTCATACGCTTCGCCATTCTTTCGCCACGCATTTGCTTGAGCGAGGTGCAGATATCCGCACCGTGCAAGAGCAGCTTGGGCATGCCGATGTGCGGACGACCCAGATTTACACGCATGTAATTCAGCGAGGCGGCAGGGCCGTTTTGAGCCCGTTGGCTGCCGTTCTTTGAATTGAAGTCTTTAGCGACCCAAACGAATTGCCCGCCCTGCCCCTTGCCATCCGCATACTCCAGCAACTTTGGCGTGGCGCATCCGTTCAAGATCAAGCGCCAGGCAGCTGAACCCTGTCAGGAACGAGCATCAACTCCAGCAATTACCGCTCGCCATAGCGTTGCAAACCGATTGCTGAAAGAACCTTGGTCCAGGGAAATTCCGGGCCGGGGTCGGTTTTGCGGCGGATGAGTACATCCGGGTTGTCGCTGGCCTCGATCCGATCGTGGTCGAGCTGGTCGTGTCCGGCGATTTCGCTCAGCGCGGGCATTTTACGTTCAAGCTGCCCGAGCAGTTCGATCAGGGCCTGGATCTGAGCGGCTGGGTAAGGCTCTTTCCAGTTCTGATGGCGGCTGTCGAACCAGTCTGGCCAGCGCCCCTGATTGACCAGTTCGATGCCGATGGCGTCGGCGTTGTGGTCACGAACGTGGTGGGCGACGCGCCCCAGCGGCACCCATTGCTCGATGCGGCCGTCGCGGTCGATATAGAAGTGGCCGCTGTTGCCGGTGCCCGATTTTGGGTACAGGATGCGCTCGCCGTCCTCGCGCGCGGTTTTGAGATCGGGCAATTCGGTGGCGTGGATGACGACGCGAGCGATCGTTTCGGGATTGCGACTCTGTAGCCGGTCGACATACGGCAGCGGGTTTTCGATCATGCGGGTTGCCTTTCAGTCCGGGCTGGTCGGCTCGGCCTCGGCGCTCGATGCGATCTCTTCGAGCATGCCATCGAGCGCGGCGCGATCGAACCACTGACCAGCGCGCATCACGCCGCGAATCCGGCGCACGTTGGAAATGTCTTCCAGCGGGTTGGCGTCCAGCAGCACCAGGTCGGCGATGCATCCGGCGCGGATGCAACCGTGTGCGGGCTGGGCGAGAAAGCGGGCGACGTTGATGGTGCCGGTGGCCAGCGCCTCGGCCGGGCTGAGCCCGGATTCTACGTAGATTTCCAGCTCGTGATGCAGCGCGTCGCCGGGGACATTCATGATTTGCGGGGCATCGGCGCCGAGCAGCAATCCGGCTCCGGCGGCGTGTAGCGCGCCGATCAGCGAACGACGCACGGCGACAAAGCGCTCGAGGCTTTCAGCAGGCTGGGATTGCCGCATCTGTGCCACGCGCCCGGCCCACTGTTCGCGGGTTGCCGGGGCAATCCAGCGCATCGCCGGGCGCGCTAGCAGGTAATCGATCTCGTTGACGGCCAGGTTTTCGATCAGCGTTTGGGTCGGGACGTTCCAGACACCGGCACGGGCGGTACGGCGCGCCCAGCCCTCGACCCGGGAGGCGTCCAGCGCATCGCCTAAGTTGAAGCCGAAAAGCCCTGGTTCGCGCTGACGGGCCGGATGGCCCTCGGGCACCAGCACCTGGGCATAGCCGTCGAGATGATCGATGGTGGCCTGGCCGGCCTGTAGCGCGCGCTCCAAGCCGACGCCGATCGAGACGTGACCGCCGAAATCGATGCCCAGGCCGTCGGCGGCGCTGCTGATGGCATCAAAGGTATCGGGCCGCAGGCCGGGATGCAGTTTCAGGAAGTCATAGCCGGCTTCGGACTGGCGCCGAACGCGCAGGCGTGCGACCGCTTCGCTGGTGACTGATGTGCCGTTGAACGAGGGCCCGGATGTGATCAGGCGCGGTCCGATGCGATCGCCGTCGGCCAGTTCGCGCCGTAGCAGCAGGTGGCCGGGTTCGCCGAGCATGCCCCGGATCGTGGTCACGCCGTGCGCCAGAAACAGGCGCAGCACCTCGTCGATACGCGCCGGGTCATCGGTCGGCGGCACGTGGGCATGCATTTCGGCCAGCCCCGGAATGAGAAACCGGCCGTTCGCGTCGATTACACGCTCGTTACCGGACAGGCTCAGGTCGGATCGGCCGATAAAAACGCCGCCTGCACAAGCATGGACAAAATGATGGCAAGTCTGGGCATCACACACTCCTGCTGATCGGTGAAAGACTGGATTGGCCTATGGTAGACCAGTCGCTGGCCCGGCACGGCGGTTGATCGAAACGTCGAAAAAAAACGGGTTAATCCGGGTAAGCCGGGCTGACTTATACAATGAGAAGTATTGCGTTAGTCAATTAGACAGGCGGCCGATACAAGGCCGGCCACGGCCGGGGCAAGGAGCGGGGCCAGCTCGATTTCGGCCTCGGCGACGCGGGTCGAGTCGCTGCAGACGATTCGCTTGATGCCGGCCCTGGCCAGGGTCTGGCGGCTCTGCTCACCGAATAGACCATGCACGATCGCGCAGACCGGTGCCGGCATGCCCGCCTGCCGTAGCGCGCGGGCGCTGTCGGCAAGGGTTGCTCCGGAGGAGATGATGTCGTCGACCAGCACGGGCACGTGGCCGGCAAGGCCGCTCAGGTCGGGCGCATCGATGCGCACCTCGTGGTCGCCGAAACGCTCCTTTGTCATGACCCGCCACGGCAGCTTGCAGTGTGCTGCGACTGCCGCTACCCATTGGGTACTTTCCATGTCGGGTCCGATGACCACGGCTTGTTCGACATTGGCGGTAATCCATTCGGCCAGTGCCGGGGCGGCCGGCACCACGGCAGAGGCAATCGAGTAGATCTCGTCGAGGCTGTGGTAGCGGTGCAAGTGCGGATCGACCGTCACCAGCCAGTCGAAATGATTTGAAATCCAGCGTGCGAACGTGACCGAGGTCAGCGCCTCACCGGGCGAGAAGCGGATGTCCTGGCGCATGTAGGGAAGATACGGCGCGATCAGACCCACACGCGCGGCCCCCAGGTCGCGCGCCAGCGCTGCGGCAAACAACACGGCGGGGATCCTGGCATCGGGCCGATCCAGCCGCGCGACCAGAGCCACCTCGTTCGCCACGCTGGCCGAGGGCAGCCGAAGATGGCTTTCGCCATCGGGAAAGCGGCGATATTCGAGCTTTTCCGTGGCCACGCCAAGTTCCCGGCCGAGCTTTTCGGTCAGGTCACAAGCGCCCGGCAGGGCAATGAGACTCAGTTTTCGATGACTGGATGGATCGGTTTTCACGGGCTGTCGCGGACCTCGATGATGTCGCCGTTGTTGCCGGAAAATTCGTGTGCGTAGGATAATTCGCCGCGCGATTCGGCGTGGATGGTATACAGCGGCTGGCCGACCTCGACCCGGTCTTCGAGGTGTACGTGCAGCTCGATGCCGGCCGCGGCTGCGGCCGGTGCCCCGGCCAGTTTCGCGACCTTGGCCAGGCGCCGGTTGTCGAAGCGCCAGACGCTGCCCGCGCGTTCGGCGGTCACGACCTCCCGTGCGCTTGCCGTGGGCGGTGTGCGCATGCCGCCCTGGGCTTCGCAGATGGCCTCGAACTTTTTCAGGGCCGCCCCGGTTTCAAGCGTCGCCAACGCCAGCGTATCGCCCTCACCGGGCGCGGCAAGCTGGCCCAGCTCTAGCGCCGCACCAGCCAGCATGGCGGAGCGGCGTCTGAGATCGAGGGGCTGGTCGGCGGCGTTGTTTAGCACGGCCAACACATCGCGAGCCTCCAGCGCCGGGCCAATGCCGCAGCCGACCGGGCCACCAGCTGGGCTTCGGCGTCCAGGTCCATCACGCGGGCCACGCGGATGAGCACGTCGTCGACCGGCGACAAGCGCACCGACCCGCCCCAGACCACGCAGCCGCCTTCGGAATCGACCACCCGGCGCATGCTGCCGAGATCGAGGTTGACCGGTGCCAGCATTTCCATCGTGTCGGCGGTTCCGGCAGGCGATGTGATCGCGCGCGACGAGGTCTTGGGGATCACAAGTCCACAGGCCGCAACGATGGCCACGACCACCGGCGTGGTTCTGTTTCCGGGCAGGCCGCCGACACAGTGCTTGTCCATTCGTAACGGCTGTTTCCAGGTCAGTCGATCACCAACCTCGACCATGGCGTCGGTCAATGCGTACAGTTCACCGTCGTCCAGTGTTTTGGCTGCGATCGCGGTTAAAAACATCGCAAGCTCAATGTCATCGTAGCGGCCCTGCGCGATGTCGCGCATGATCGAGGCCAGCGCGGCAGCGTCAAGTCGCTGGCCGTGAACCTTGGCCCGGACCCGACTGATCGAACGCATCGGTTTGGGGTGGCTGACATGGACGCGCTCACCATCGCGGACTTCGAGGGCCTGCCAGGCGGCCTTGGACAAGCCGGCCTGTTCGAGTCCCAGCAACTCGGCGCCGGTCTGGTACAGGGTCGCGATCACGCTGCTTCGGGATGAGCGCAGCAACACGCGGGCATGCGCGCTGAAGCCTTCCGAACGGCACAGCGGACTGTCCTTGCGTAAAACCACAACCGGCTTATCGCGCGTGTCGAGATCAAAACAGCGGACCTCGAGATCGTTGGCCGCCAGCGACTTCGCGGTTGCCCGGAAGGGCTCGACTTGCCGGTGCTTGTCGTTCATGGCCGGACTCGCAGCAGCGCGGCCGGGGCATTCCGCCGCGCCGGCGGTCGACCCATGACAGCGCCGGCCGCGGCGGGCTTTTTCACCGACACCGCGATTTGCATGGCAACCCCGGTCATCAGCATGTGCGCACCACCGGTATCACGACAGTGGATAAATACGTTCGGGCTCGGGTACGCACGCCGGCCAGCCGAAGCGCTCGTTGATCCTGAGCCGCAGCGCATCGGCGGCTTCGGCTTCGCCGTGCACCACAAACACCTGCCTGGGTGGCGATTTGAGGGTCGACAACCAGTCCAGAATTTCATCGCCATCGGCGTGCGCCGAGAGCATGTCAAGATTGTGGACCTCAGCCTTGACCGGCCAGTAACGGCCGTGAATCTTGACCTGTTCGGCGCCGGCAACCATGGCCGCGCCGCGCGTGCCTGCGGCCTGGTATCCGGTGAACAGAATCGTGTGGCGGGGATCGGGCGCGTAGACCTTGAGATGATGCAACACACGACCACCGCTGGCCATACCGGACCCGGCGATGATGATCTTCGGCATCGGGTCGCGATCGAGCGCCTTGGACTCCTCCTGGTCGCGCACGTAGCGCGGTAGCGAGCAGGCCGCAGCGGCCTCAGCGCGGCTCAAACGATGATCGTCCGGGTGATCAATAAAGACATCCGTGGCGTTGATTGCCAGCGGGCTGTCCAGAAACACCGGTACGGCGGGGATTCGGCCGGCGTCCTTCAGGCACTGCAGGTGGTGCAGCAGCAACTGGGTTCGACCCACCGCGAATGCCGGCACGAGGACGCTGCCGCCGCGCGCGACCGTTGCCCGGATGATGTCGGCCAGCGCGTCTTTCGGGTCGGAACGGACCCTTTTGCGATTGCCATACGTCGACTCGACGACCACGTAGTCGGCCGCCACGATCGGCTCCGGCGGGCCAATGGTTGCGCTGTCGGAATGACCCAGGTCGCCGCTGAACACGACCCGTACGCCATCCGCGCTCAGCAGCAGGCTTGCCGCACCCAGAATGTGTCCGGCGCGCGAGTAGCGCATCGAGATACCGCCACCGAGATCGTGATCGACATGAAAGTCGACATCCTGGAACAGTTTGAGGCAGTTTTCTGCATCGGCACGCGTGTATAGCGGGCGGGCCGGATGATGTTTTGAAATGCCGTGGCGATTGGCGAAGGCCGCATCCTTTTCGTGGATGAAACCCGAATCGGGCAGCAGGTAGCGGCACAGATCGCGCGTTGCTGCGGTTGCATAGACCGGGCCGTCGAAGCCGTTGCGCGCCAGCACAGGCAGGTAACCGGAGTGGTCGAGATGAGCATGGGTCAGGATCACGCAATCGATGTCTGCGGCGTCGACCGGCAGCGGCTGCCAGTTGCGAAGCCGCAGTTGCTTGTAGCCCTGGAAC
>JAIVHD010000433.1:1632-4008 GCA_020201235.1 Lysobacteraceae bacterium | reverse complement strand
GTCAGGCTCAGACTGGTACGGGAAAAACTGCCGCTTTTGCCTTGCCGATCCTGGCCCGGTTGCGACCGGATGCGCCCAAACCCTCCGCGCTGGTGCTGGCGCCGACGCGCGAACTCGCAATCCAGGTCGCTGAGGCATTTCATCGCTACGCGCAACGGGTCCCCGGGTTTCACGTTCTGCCGATCTACGGTGGCCAGGCTTACGGTCCTCAGCTGGCCGGTCTGCGACGCGGCGCGGACGTGGTGGTTGGAACACCTGGCCGGGTCATCGATCATCTCAACAAAGGCACGCTGGATCTCGGAGCCCTCTCCACGCTGGTGCTTGACGAGGCCGATGAAATGCTGCGCATGGGCTTTATCGACGATGTCGAGCAGGTGTTGGCGAAGTTGCCTGAATCGTGCCAGATCGCGCTTTTTTCGGCGACCATGCCGACCCAGATCCGACGCATTGCCGAGCGTTATCTGAAATCACCCGAGCAGGTCACGATTCGCTCCAAGACCGCGACTGCGGCCGGTATTCGCCAGCGCTACTGGCTGGTTAGCGGAGTCCACAAGCTCGATGCGTTGACCCGCATCCTGGAGGTCGAGGAGTTCGACGGCATGATCGTGTTTGCCCGAACGCGGGTCGCCACCGACGAGTTGGCCAGCCGGCTGGGCGCGCGCGGTTTCGCCGCAGAAGCGCTCAACGGCGATGTGCCCCAGCCGGTGCGCGAGAAGCTGGTCGAGAAACTGCGCCGGGGAGAAATCGATATTCTGGTCGCGACAGATGTAGCGGCGCGAGGGCTGGACGTGGAGCGCATCTCGCACGTGGTGAATTACGACATCCCCTACGATACGGAAGCTTACGTGCACCGGATCGGACGAACCGGTCGGGCTGGACGCACCGGCGAGGCTATCCTGTTTGTTGCGCCGCGCGAACGCGGCATGCTGCGGGCCATTGAGAAGGCCACGCGCCAGCCGATCGAAGTCATGGGTCTGCCCACCGTCGCCGATGTCAACGAGCAGCGTGTGGCCCGCTTCAAGGCCGCCGTGCGCGGTGCGCTGGAAACCGAGACGTTGGACATGTATCGCGATGTGGCGCTGGCCTGCCAGGACGAGACCGGGGCTGAGATGGTCGATATTGCCGCTGCGCTGGCGGCATGAGGATTTCCAGCAAGCGGGTGGTGCGATGGGTTCGCCGGGGCCCCGGCATGGCCACAGCATCCGCCAGTTCCAGGTAGCTCAGCGTGCGACATTGCCCGGCATGGCGCGCCAACACGGTGGCGGCACGCTGCAGCAGAACGTCCTGTTCGCTTGCCGTCAGGCGTCTGGCCATCGCCGAAAAATTCGCCGCTTCAGGCCGCGCCCTCGTCAAGACCGCAATTATTTTTCTCGAAGACGCGGTCGGCGCGGTAGCTGGATCGCACCAGCGGCCCCGAAACGACTTCGAGAAATCCCTTGGCCAGTCCGATTCGGCGGAGCTCGGCAAATTCAAAAAGTAAGGCCGGTGTCATCGGCCGCCTGGCTTCATGGCGTGTGCGCCAGGCTCATGCCATAATCTCATTCATGTTGGAAACCAAACGCATTCCGATTGCCGTAAAGAGCGGCCGCAAGGTGGTCAAGCCGCAGGGCTTTACCGCGATCCTCGACGGTATCAAAGAACGTCCGAACGCCGAGCCGACAGCGTTCGGTCGCAAACCCTCCTGGCTGCGGGCGCGATTGCCGGTGGCCGGCAGCAAGTACGAGCAGGTCAGGCGCAACGTCAATGAGCATCGTCTGGCCACGGTTTGTCAGGAATCCAAGTGCCCGAATATCGGTGAGTGCTGGTCCAACGGGGTTGCCACCATCATGCTGATGGGGGATGTGTGCACCCGTGCGTGCCGGTTTTGCTCGGTCGATACGGGCAACCCGAGAGGTTGGCTGGACGCGGAAGAGCCTGCGAACGCGGCTGAATCCGTGCGCCTGATGGACCTGAAATACGTGGTTCTGACTTCGGTGGATCGTGACGATCTGGCTGACGGCGGTGCTGGCCACTACGCGGCCTGCGTGCGCGAAATCAAGCGGGTCAACCCGCAGACCGCCGTGGAAGCGCTGACCCCCGATTTCCAGGGGCGCTTGCACTGCGTAGAGACCGTGGTAGATTCCGGCCTCGAGGTTTTCGCCCAGAACGTGGAAACCGTCCGCCGTCTGACCCATCCGGTGCGCGATCCGCGAGCAGGCTACCGGCAGACTCTGGATGTACTGGCCCACGCCAAGCGGCATCGCTCCGATGTTCTGACCAAGACCAGTCTCATGGTCGGGCTGGGCGAGACGATGGAAGAGTTGAGCGAAACCATGGATGAGCTGCGCGAAGCGGGCGTCGATATCGTCACATTCGGCCAATATCTGCGCCCTACGG
>JAIVHD010000433.1:0-1509 GCA_020201235.1 Lysobacteraceae bacterium | reverse complement strand
GATGGTTACGCTGGGGGACGTCATTTTTTGGATCGGCATGGATGAAGCTTGAGGAGTTCATTTCTGAGCTGAACACGGCTTATGGTGCGTTTTCCGACAGCGATCGCGACGCACCTGCGGCTTGTTTCTGTCTGATGCTGGATCACTGGGATCGTCTACGCGGGCAGCATGGTTATGCGGGTCTGCTGGCGCTGCTTCGTCAGTTCCTGGAGATGATTCAGGCTAACCTCGACGTCGAAGTCTGCGTGACAAGGTTGAACGAGCGCTGCATCCTCGGATTGCTGCCACACAGTTCGATCCGGACGGTTGAGAAGCAAATGGCGAAGCTGTTCAAGCTGCTGGCCGATTCCACTTTTGACGTCCATCAGGAATCGCTGGCGGTATCGTTGACGCTTGCCTACGTCGAATTTGATCATCGCTATACCAACGCCGACCGCCTGTTGCTGAATCTGGTGCGCGGGGCGGAAAAGACCTCGGCGGCCGGCGGCAACGAAATGCGACAAATCCGGCCCGACGTATCCAGTGACCAGGCCTCCGGCAGCGATCGGCAAATGCTGGGGCTGCTGATGGAGTCTCTGCGCAAGGATGCCGTCAAGGTCATGTTTCAGCCGATCATGGCTACCGTGGGCGAGCCCGCCCAGAGCTTCCAGGCTCTGCCTCGACTGGTGGCCGCTGATGGCTCTTTGATCCCGGCCGCGGCCTTTGTTCCGCCTGCGCGCGAGGCGGGTATTCTCGGCACTCTGGACCGCTGGATGATCAGTCATTGCGCCAGTTTGTTGGCCAACCAGTACCAATTTTTGCCGATCCGTCTGTTTCTCAGTCAGGGTGATAGCCTGATTCAGCAGCCCGACCGGCGCAATTGGCTTAGAAAACTGGCCGAGAAGAATTCGGCACTCTCAGGCAAGCTAACGCTGGATTTTTCCTTCTCTGACGTCCTCGGCAACATCAAGGGCTCGCGCGAGCTGTTTGCTCTGCTCGATCAGCTGGGCATCGAGCTTTGCGTATCGCAGATTGATGAGCACAGTCGCTGGGATCTGCTGGTCGATGACCTGCCCGTCGACTTTATCAAGATGTCTCCGGATTTCGTGCGCCGGTTGGCCGATGAGGGCAGCCTGGATGAAACGTTTCGCGAAGTCAGTACGCCGGCCCGCGAGCGTGGGGCAAAAATCATCATGCCGATGGTCGAAAACGCCGGCGTGGCGGCCAACCTGTGGCGTGTTGGTGCCGACTATATGCAGGGCTTCATGATTGAGGAGGCCCAGGACAGGATAGAACTGGGGGAGTGATCATTTGCCGCGCGCAGCGTTTGATGCCTTTGCTGGTGCGATGGAAGTTATTTCAGCGCCAGCCGGGCCAGTAGTATGCCGGTATCCTCATCGCTGGGCCCCAGCGTGAAGTCCATGCTGTTCATGAGGGACAACATCGGTCGGTTTTCTTTGAGAATGAAACCGTAGATTGCGTTAAGGCGCTGCTCGCGGCACCAATCGACGAGTTGTGCGACCAAATAGC
>JAIVHD010000432.1 GCA_020201235.1 Lysobacteraceae bacterium | reverse complement strand
CTTTCTTACGTGCCCGAGCCTTGAGAATGGCAAAGATGACATCTTGCTTGCGCGATCGGCCGATGTTTTCGATGCCGAGTTCGGTCGCCATTTCAATCAAGTCCTGAACGGACTTCTTCTTTAAGTCAGTGAGGTTCATCGAACGATACGCCTTGATTTCATCCAGGGTGAGAGCGTGCTCCGCGCGAAACGGGCAATGCATGCGATCGGCGGCGCACGCCCCGATCTGCAAGCAGGAAACACGGTCCAGTTGGCCCCGACAAGAGGGAGTCTAGTATTGCTTTTCGCGGGCGGCTGCCCACAAAGGATTTGCGAAGGTTACCACTTTATAAACGATCCGTCCAGTACCCGTAAACCCAACTTTATTCATCATCGTGCCGTCGTTAGGAGTTGTCAGGTCCTGCGGTCGGAACGTTTCGCGCTCAAACGCGCCGGACGCGTACTCGCCTGTGCGGTGAGGTTGCTCGACCGAGCGAAATGGCCTGAACGCGGAGCCAAGTGGCTCCGCAGCAGGCCGGATGGTAAAAAAACGGGTTAAACACTGGCGCTGGACGGATCCCGGTTGGTGATCAGACGTGCTGGTCGACAAACTCTTTGAGCACACCCTTCGTGACGGCACCCACCTTGGTGCCCTGAACCGTGCCGCCGCTGAAGACCATCAGAGTCGGAATCCCGCGGATTTTGAATTGCGTGGTCACTTCCTGATTTTCGTCAATATTGCACTTGGCGACTTTCAGCTTGCCGTCGTATTCATCGGCCAGTTCGTGCAGCAGCGGATCGATCATTTTGCACGGGCCACACCACTCGGCCCAGTAATCGACGAGCACCGGCTGGTCGGCTTTGAGGACTTCCTCCTCGAACGATGCGTCGGAAACATGTGTGACTTTATCAGACATGGCGGGGTTCTCCTTGTAATGAGGTCTGGTTGTTGAAGCGGGGACGGCGTCTCTTGTGCAGCGCCGGATTGAAATGGTTAAAGGTGATAGAATACTGCAAATTGAATGCGTGCTGGTCTCTGCTTGTAAATTTGGAACATCTGGTTCAAAAAGGCCGGAATCCAGGGATCGGCGTTACGGGCGCGCCCGATGATTCTCGGTCGCGCCCCTGGTCGAACCCATATGAGTAATTTGTGACGAATACCCAAGTCTTGAAAAATTCGCCGGAATCATCCGGTCAGGGCTCTGCTGCGAAGCCGGAGCGCGTTCTCAGCGATATCGAATTCAACCAGTTCGATCTGCCCGAATCGATTATGGCTGGTTTGCGCGACGCCGGCTTCACCCAGTGTACGCCGATCCAGGCCGACACCCTGCCGCTTGTTCTTGCCGGTCGCGATGTGGCCGGTCAGGCGCGCACCGGAACCGGCAAAACGGCCGCGTTTCTGCTGGCCATCTTTAAAAGCCTGGTCAACGACCGGAATCCGGAGCAGGCAGGGCGCGATCCGTGTCGATTATCAGAAACAGCGCGACCGGCTGGCTGACGGGGTTGATGTGCTGATCGGCACGCCGGGCAGAATCATCGATTTCTTCAAGCAGCGCGTGTTCAGTCTCAAGCATATCCGGGTCGCCGTGCTGGATGAGGCCGACCGAATGTTCGACCTTGGGTTTATCGGTGACATCCGCTATCTGTTTCGTGCGATGCCGCCGGCCGACCAGCGTCAGTGCCTGATGTTTTCGGCAACCTTTCCGTTCAAGGTGACCGAGCTTGCCTACGAGCACATGAACGATGCTGAGACGATTCGGATCGATGACGATCATAAAACCACAGACCGCGTTCGTCAGACGGTTTACTACCCGTCAAATGCAGAAAAACTGCCGCTGCTGGTTAAACTGATCCGGGCGATGGACGATGGCCATGTGATCGTGTTTGTCAATACCCGTCGAGCCGCTGATCTGGTCGAGCGTACGCTGCGTGGTAACGACTTTGACGCGGCCATGCTGGCGGGCTCGGTGCCGCAGAAGAAGCGCCAGCGGCTGCTGGAGAAGTTCCATGCCGGCGAGTTGCGGATCCTGGTTGCCACCGATGTGGCCGCCCGCGGCCTGCATATTCCCGACGTCAGTCATGTGATCAATTTCGATCTGCCACAGGATGCGGCCGATTATGTGCACCGAATCGGCCGGACCGCACGTCTGGGTGCAACTGGCGAGGCGATCAGTTTTGCCTGCGAAGACTACGCCTTCCATTTGCCGGAAATCGAAACCTACATCGATCAGACGATCGAGCTGGAAAGTCACGATGCAGCTGAACTGCCCAAGCTCGAGCGCGCCAAACCGCCGCAGAGCAAGCCCCAGGACCGCCCCGGCGGACGGTCGGGCCGGCGTTCGGGCGGCGGCGGTTCGGGTTCCGGGCGACGACGTAGAAGCAACGGTTGACCGGCGTTGCGGCGTTGTCGGGTAATCGGATCTTTTTGCCCCGGTAAACCGGACGCGTCGCCGTCCACGTGCGTCCCGATGGCCCGGGTCTGATCGCCAGAGCAGGGCGGCTGGGTGTGCTAATCTGCGCCGCTGAGCGGTTGACAGCAACAGTTTGCGACGGACAGCAATGAGCTTCGAACAAGGCATGAATTGGGAAGTCCCGACCCGCGTCGGCGGCTGGCTGCTGGCATTTGCCTGCGCGGTCTTGCTGGTGCGCATCGGGATCGTGCTGGTCGATGGCGTCGAGGTGGGTTTCGAACCCATTCCGTTGTCGATCTCTGCCCAGACCGATCGACCGGCCCTGGTCTCCGATTGGTCGATGTTCGGGCAGCCAACGGACGTGGATTATGGTTTTGCCGAGGTCGTTCCGGCCACGCCGCTGGCGCTCAGGCTCCGGGGTGTGGTTACCGGTGAGCGTGGCTACGCCATCATCATGGATGCAGAGGGTCGCGAAGGGGTTTATCGGGTTGACGATCCAGTGCCCGGCGGTGCATCGGTGATTGC
>JAIVHD010000039.1 GCA_020201235.1 Lysobacteraceae bacterium | reverse complement strand
GTACCGACCGGTCGGTGAACGATCGGAATTTCCGTGGCCGCGAGCATCGTAGCTGACCGCCTGCCAGCCGCTGGCTGCCAGCGTACGGGTGGTTTCGGCCCAGGCAAATTGGGTCTGGCCAAAGCCATGAGCCAACAGCACACACGGTGCCCGCTCATGCCCCAAATAGCGCACGTCCAGCCGCACACCGTCGTCAGTCCAGATCTGGCGGCGTCTCACTTCATGATTGTTCAAGCTTCTTATTGCTTCCATACGCTACAGTATGGGGCCGTTAAACGTCCGCGTCAATCCGTCTGGGAACCTGCGAATGGAACGCGCGCACAAAACAGTACGATTGTTCCGTTCAGGTGCTTCATGCATGCTGCAAGACTCCAGAATTCAGTGGCCCTTCAACCCGCCTGATTCCGTCTTAACCACGCCGGCGACTTGCGCACGGCTAGGCTGGGCTTTCGGTATTATGCCGGCTATTCTTTACTTGCGAGCTCATCCAGGGATGAATGCCCGGCCAGGACGTCGGAAGTACAACGACGACAAACAATTCAAGCGTCTTCGGAAGCTCACAGGCAAGGCGATCGGCGATTACGGCATGATTGTCGACGGCGACCGCGTTATGGTCTGCCTGTCAGGCGGCAAGGACAGCTTTGCCATGCTCGACCTGCTGCTGAGCCTTCAGCACCGCGCCCCGGTCTCTTTTGAATTGGTCGCGGTCAATCTCGACCAGAAGCAGCCCGGCTTTCCCGAACAGGTACTGCCGGATTATCTAAACGCTATCGGCGTGCCATTCCATGTCATCGAACGCGACACCTATTCGGTGGTCAAGCGCGTGATTCCGGAAGGCAGGACCACATGCAGTCTGTGCTCGCGACTGCGCCGCGGCAACTTGTATGCCTATGCCCGCGAGAACGGCTTCACCAAGATTGCGCTGGGCCACCACATGGAGGATATCGTCGAGACGTTTTTTCTCAACCTGCTCTACGGTGGCAGCTTGAAGGCGATGCCGCCAAAACTCAAAAGCGACGACGGCGGCAACATTGTGATCCGTCCTTTGGCGTATTGTCGCGAGGCCGACCTGGCAAAGCTTGCCGAAGCCCGCGACTACCCTATCATTCCGTGTGATTTATGCGGCTCGCAGCCCAAACTCCAGCGCCAGACCATCAAGCAGATGCTAGGTGAATGGGATCGCCGCCAGCCCGGACGAACCGAGACGATCTTCAAAGCGCTGACCAATGTCGCGCCGTCGCAACTTTGTGATGTCGAGCTGTTTGACTTTGTTGGCCTCGACGGCGGCGGCCCGCCAGCCGCCGACTGGTTGCAACCGCCCGGCGAGCCCCAAGGCGGTCCAACAACGTGACTTCTGGCGCTTGCCGCGGCATCGGCATAGAGCGTAAGCTTTCAGACACCTTGACCGTCCGAGAGCCGCACATGAAACGATCGCGCATTTTATTACCTTATCCGGTGCTGGCCACGCTGTTGCTTTCAGGCTGCTTGAGCGTCAATCAAAGCCTGACGGTAGCCGACGGCGCGAACCATTCCGGAAACCTGAGCAGCGTCAACGGAACCATTCAGGTTGGACGCAATGCCACGGTTGACGGCGACCTGTCGACGGTCAACGGCTCGGTGACGGTGGGCGACCAAAGCGAAGTTGGAGACATCGAAACGGTCAACGGCCGGGTTGAACTCGGAAACGGCGTCACGGCGAGTAACATCGGGGCCGTCAACGGTCGTATCGTGCTGGGTGTTGGGTCGAGGGTCAACGGTTCGGTCGAAACCGTCAACGGCGAAGTCACCGTCGGTCCGGAAGGCTCGGTTTCGGGCAGGGTGTCGACGGTCAACGGCAAGATCGTTCTGTCCGGCGCGAGCGCGGGTTCGCTGGACAACTACGCCGGCGGCATGCTGCTGGAGGCTGGCAGCCAGGTTCACGGCGAATTGCACATCAAGCGCCCTCGTCGCGGAGGTGAGCCCGACGAGCCGGTGCTGGTCGAAATTCATGCCGGCTGCGAGGTGGCCGGCCCGTTGCGTTTTGACCGGCCGGTCACGCTTAGAATTCACCAATCGGCAACCGTGGGAAACATCATCGGTGCCGAGCCAGAGTATTTCTCAGAGTGATTGAACTCGACTGTCAACCCGGCTTATTCACCACCCGGTCGTCGCGAGGCGGTTCCAGGTCCTGTGGCTGCGGCGTTTTACGACCGAGCGCACCGGAGGCGTACTTGCCTGTCCGGTGAGGATGCGCTTGGCTGCAAAACGCCGCAGACGCGGGGCCTGGGGCCGCCGCAGTAGATCGGGTGGTGAATAAGCCGGGGTCAATCGTAACGAACGCCTTTATGTTCCACCCAACCGCCACCGCCCGGCTGCTCAGGATCGCTGTGCGTAAGCGAGATGATACCGCCGCTGGCTTCCCAATCGTAACGTCCGTGGAAGCGCACTGAATCGCCCCGTTCGACCGGAACACGTTCGGAGGCTTGAAGGGAATGCCGCACGATAATCGTCACGCCTTCATTCAGGCGCAGCACGAAGCGCTGATGCGGCCCGCCGATGCCTTCATCGCCGAGGATTTGCGAAACCGGTGCCTGACCACTGACCCAGATACTGGTTCTGCCATCTTCAAAGGCGTCAAGCAGCCGCTCATTTGAGATGGAATCGCCGCCGCAACCCGCCAACGAAGCGAACACTAGAAGACCAGGCAGAACTTTAGAAAAACCATGCACTGTGTCACCTCGACAGGCTATTTTCTCCAAGCATACCAGAATCACCACGCGGTGAAAATCGGGTTGCGCGTCGGTCGTTTTTGCGTCCCGGTGTCTATCGGATTTAGCCGATCGTCGTGGCGAGAGACCGGTTGGAATTCGATTTTTCGCATTTCAGCCCGGCTTATTCACCAGCCGATCGTCGCACGGCGGTTCCAGGTCGCGTAAATACAGCGTTTTGGCGCCCGAGCGCAGCGCAGGCGTACTCGCCTGTCCGGTGAGGATGCGCTTGGCTGCAAGACACCCCAGACACGGGGTATGGCGGTGCCACAGCAGGTGGGGTCGTGAATAAGGCAGGTTAAGCGGCGAGAAAAAGGAGGATACGGCACCAGCAAAGGCCAGCGTGCCAGTGCCGTCACGCTTGCGATCAGCGTTTGACGTTTTTGCGCAGCCGCTCCAACGCCGAAAGCTGCGCGAGCGCCTCGGACAGACGCGCCTGGGCTTCGGCCATTTCCATATCGGCGCTTCGATCGGACAAAGCGCGCTCGGCCTCTTCCTTGGCACGAATGGCAGCGGCCTCGTCGAGGTCGCTTGCGCGTGCGGCGGTATCGGCCAGTACCGTCACCACATGCGGCTGCACTTCCAGCATGCCGCCGGACACGTAATAGAACTCCTCGCCGCCTTCGGGCAGCATGACGCGCACCTGGCCGGGACGAATTCGGGTCAACAGCGGTGCGTGGCGCGGTGCAATCCCCAGTTCGCCCTCCTCGCCGGTGACCACGACCATGGTGGCCGTGCCGGAGAAAATCTCCGCTTCGGCGCTAACGATATCGCATTGAATAGTTGAAGCCATTTAATTACTCGCTACTTGCCGGTTGCGACAGGAATCCAGATACACGTTCATCAGGGCACGCGATTCGTTCGCGGGTTAAGCTTGAGGGCGGCCTGAAAGCTGCGCGTATCGTAGTACGGGAGCAGGGCCAGATCGCGCGATCACGAAGCCAGCGGGCGAACAGCGCCCTCAGGCGGCCTTCTTTTCACTCATCTTCTCGCCCTTTTCAACGGCTTCCTCAATGGTTCCGACCATGTAAAAGGCCTGCTCGGGCAGGTGATCGTAGTCACCGTCGACGATTCCCTTGAAGCCGCGAATCGTGTCCTTGAGCGAAACGTAGACACCGGGCGAACCGGTGAAGACTTCGGCAACAAAGAACGGCTGAGAGAAGAAACGCTCGACCTTGCGCGCACGCGAGACCGAAAGTTTATCCTCTTCGCTAAGCTCGTCCATGCCGAGAATCGCGATGATGTCCTTGAGTTCCTTGTAGCGCTGCAGGGTATTCTGGATTTTGCGCGCAACGTCGTAGTGTTCCTGACCGACGACCAGCGGATCGAGCTGGCGAGAGGTCGAGTCGAGCGGATCGACGGCCGGGTAGATGCCCAGCTCGGCGATCTGGCGTGAAAGCACAACGGTGGCGTCAAGATGCGCAAAGGTCGTCGCCGGCGACGGGTCGGTCAAGTCGTCGGCCGGCACGTAGACGGCCTGGATGGACGTGATGGATCCAGTCTTGGTCGAGGTGATGCGCTCCTGCAGGGCACCCATTTCAGCGGCCAGTGTCGGCTGGTAACCGACCGCCGAAGGCATGCGACCGAGCAGCGCGGAAACTTCGACACCGGCCAGCGTGTAGCGGTAGATGTTGTCAATGAACATCAGCACGTCGCGGCCTTCATCGCGAAACTTTTCTGCAATCGTCAGCCCGGTCAGCGCGACGCGCAGGCGGTTGCCTGGCGGCTCGTTCATCTGGCCGTAGACCAGCGAAACCTTGTCGAGCACGTTGGAGTCCTTCATCTCGTGATAGAAGTCGTTGCCTTCACGGGTACGCTCGCCGACCCCGGCAAACACCGAATAGCCCTCGTGCTCAATGGCGATATTGCGAATGAGCTCCATCATGTTGACGGTCTTGCCGACCCCAGCGCCGCCAAACAGGCCGACCTTGCCGCCCTTGGCAAACGGGCAGATGAGGTCGATGACCTTGATACCGGTTTCCAGCAGCTCGTTGCTGGAAGCCTGCTCTTCGAATGCGGGTGCCTTGCGGTGGATGCCCATACGCTCGGTCTCGCCAATCGGGCCGGCCTCGTCGATCGGCTCGCCAAGAACGTTCATGATGCGACCCAGCGTTTCCTTGCCGACCGGCACCTGGATCGCCTCGCCAGTGTTGGTCACTTCCAGACCGCGCTTGAGGCCGTCGGTGGTGCCCAGCGCAATCGTGCGCACGACACCGTCACCCAGCTGCTGCTGTACCTCAAGCGTAATCCCGCCTTCGTCGACGACCAGCGCGTCGTATACCCGAGGCACTTCGTCACGCGCGTACTCCACGTCAACTACCGCACCGATAATCTGGACAATCGTACCCTTGCTCATCACTCAAACCTCATTTCTTGTCGGTGGGCAAGGCCTTTTTCGGAACCGCAGTCGGTGCGTCTTCCTTAAACAGGCCTTGGACCCGTCGGTTTACTTAAATCCTGTCTAAACGGCGGCAGCACCGCCGACGATTTCGGAAATTTCCTGTGTGATCGCCGCCTGACGGGCCTTGTTGTAGGCAAGGTTCAACTCGTCGATCAGGTTGTTGGCGTTATCCGAGGCGCTCTTCATGGCAACCATTCGCGCGGCGTGCTCGCTGGCCAGGTTTTCCAGCGTGGCTTCGTAAATCAGTGATTCGATGTATCGAACCAAAAGGTCATCGAGCAGTGACTCGGGATCGGGTTCATACAGGTAGTCCCAGTTTTGCAGCATCGGCTCATCCTCGGCCGGCGGCAGCGGCAGGACCTGCTCAATCGTGCCGCGCTGGGTCATAGTGTTGATGAATTCGTTATAGCAGACGTTGAGTTGGTCGAGGCTGCCGTCGCGGTAACCGTCGAGCATGATCTTGATCGCGCCGATCAGGCTTTCGAGCTTCGGCTGCTCGCCCAAATCCTGCGTGGCCGCAGCGATGTCGACCTTGATTCGCTTGAAGAACTGCGCCGCCTTGCGACCGATCAGGACCAGGCTAACCTGCTGACCAGCCTCCTGATGCTCGCGCAAGCGCGGCAGAAGCTGTCGAAACAGGTTGTTGTTCAACCCACCGCACAAGCCCCGGTCGCTGGAGATGACAATGTAGCCGACTCGCTTGATTTCTGTCCGGCCCTGCGTGAAAGGGTGCTTGTATTCGGGGTTGGCCAGAGCCAGATGACCGACCGCCTGGCGAATCAGCCGGGCATACGGACGCGCGGCCTGCATGCGATCCTGGGCCTTGCGAATTTTCGATGCCGAGACCATTTCGAGCGCGCGCGTGACCTTGCGCGTGTTCTTGATGCTCTTAATCTGGCCGACGATTTCCTTTGATCCACTCATTCAAATCGTTCCCGAATTACGTTTGTCGATGCATGCAAGACGTGCCTCAATCACCAGGAGCCGGTCTTTTTGAACTCATCCAGAGCCGCCTGCAACTGATCCTTGATCTCGTCATTCCAATCGCCGCTTTGGTTGATTTTATTCATCAGCTCGACCTGCGAGTTGTTCATGTAGTCACGC
>JAIVHD010000038.1 GCA_020201235.1 Lysobacteraceae bacterium | reverse complement strand
GGCCAGGTTTTTGACATGGTTCAATCCGCTCGCGGCGAGCCATCCCTTGCGACCCAGCAATTGACCATCAGAGGCGTCAACGTAGAGTTGTTCGTCGGGACGGTGCCAGATGCCGTGTTCAGGGTCGTGCCTGAAATCGACCCGGTAACGCGACTTGTCGCTTTCGATGCGAATCGATTCGAGCTGGTAATCGCGTCCATTCCCGGGCAGGTTCGACCGTGCGGCGGTTGCGGCGGCTTCGAAACCGATCGGGTTACCGGCTTGCGTCGCTGGCGCCACGCCGGGCTCGACAAAGATCCAGTCCTCGAATACCAGAACAATGGCGCTGGCGGAGAAGACGATTGCGGCCCCGGACAGCCACAGACCGCCGCCGCGGTGCAACTGATAGCTCGAACGAAAGCGCGTGATGCGCCATCCACGCGGCCATTTCGATCTGGTGCGTCCACGCGGCAGACAGAGGACGATGCCCAGCGCGCCGGAGAGCAGCCACAGGATGGCCACCACGCCGAGGATGATTTCGCCGATATCGCCTGCCAGAAGCTTGGTGTGCAATTCCTTGACCGTGGGCATCAGGCTGGCGCGGGCCAGTCCGATCTCCTTGTGCGGGCGCTCACCAAGCACCTGGCCGCTGGAAGGATCAACGAAGCGTTCGATTTCGCTGTCCGGATCGTGCCTGTTCCGGGCAAGGACCCGCGCGGGAGAATTCGGCGATATCGACGGATAAATCCGTGTGACTTCCTGGACACCCGGCTTGCTGACGGCGCGGCGCGCCAGTTCATCCAGCCCAGGCCGAAGCGGCGAGCCCGCCGCTTGCCGTTTGACTTCAAGATCGAGAACAATCGGCTCTAGCTCGTCTTCGAACAGCAGCAACGAACCGGTCAGGCACTGCAGGACGAGAATCATGAACAGTGCCAACCCGGCCCACCGGTGCAGCCTTTTTAACCCGGAAATACTCAAAAATGCCATTTCAAGCGTGCGAATACGCTACGGTACGTGGGTTCTCGGGTACGCGTGACGGCTTCGACCATACCGGCCCCATCGAGCACCCGGTCGACCCGATCCTCGGTCTGGCCCAGAAGATTGGTTGCGCTGAGGGACACCTCGAGCTTTTCAGTCACCTGACTTTTGATCGACAGGTCCAGCCGGGTCCGTTCCTCGATCGATTGATCGAGAAATCCGCCGTTGGCCAGTCGCTGCGTCTGATCGACCGAAGTCGTATGATTGACGGAGAGCCCAAACGTCGCCCGCCAGGGCATGAAAAAGTAGTCTACGCCCAGATTTGCTACGGCATCCGGCTGATTCAGAAAACGCCTCGACCCGCCGCCGACCGCGTCGACGCGGGAGTCCGTATAGGTCGCATTGCCCCATAACGTTGTGTTGTTGAAGCCGACCGCGTCCAGCGGCACGCGGCCCGCAGCCTCGACCCCGGCCGCACGGGCATCCCCCACATTCTGCGGCGAGGCGACAAAACGTCCGCCAAACTGCTCGGTGACCAGCTCTATCTTGTCTTCAAATTCGCGCGCGAAAAGATTCAGCGATACGTAGCCGCGATCGTTGGCGAAGAAATAGTCCAGGCCGGCGTCCAGGCCCCAGATGGATTCGGGTTCCTGGTTCGGGTTGCCCTGTACATCCGGTTCGGCCGGGGTGCCGTCCTGTTCGTCGACGGCTGGCGAAAGCGACCGCAGGTCGGGCCGGCGCAAGGTCCGCGCAACGCCGAGACGCACGTCGGTATTGGGTGTGGCGGCGAAAACCGCGTTCAGCGAAGGCAGCAGGAATGCGACGTCTTGCGAGGTGGTCGTACCGAAGAAATCGGTCGTTTCGGTATCCGAGTTTTCCAGGCGCAAGCCGCCGGTCAGGCCGAGACGTTCGTTGACCTGCCAGACGTCCTCGGCGAACGCGAACAACACGTCTTCATCAACGTTAAACACGCGGTCCTCGCGTGGCGGCCGCAATGAGCCGTTGCGAACCTCGGAATTGGTTTCATCGTGTTCGCGCAGCTCGGCGCCGATGCCGAAGCTGATGTCGTGGGCGCCGACAGCAATATTCAGAGCGGCTTCCGGCCGGATCAATGACAGGTCGATCATTTCGGTGCGCTGCCGCTCACGGTCGATACTACCGTCGGCGTTGAAGCGGGTTTCATCGCGATCGGTGTCGGTCTTGCCCTGCTGCCAGTCGAAGCCCACGCGCAGCTGCGCGGATGCGCCGATGGCACGCTTCCAGTCGGCGCGAAAGCCATAGCTTTCTCTGACTCTTTCACGCTGTTCGTCGCTAACCCGGTCGGTGGTCACCTGGTCGTCCTCCAGGTCGGTCGCGATATCGTCCCGGAGTTCTTTAGTGCGCAGGTAGAACGGGTCGAACTCGAAGCGGCCGGCACCTTCGGTTTGCAGGGCAAAACGCGGAATCAGGTTGACCTGGTCGAAACGCCGCTCGTTGAGTTCCAGCACGCCGCCGTCAGGCACGCCGCCGGCATCGAATTCGAATGCATCCTTACTCTCGCTGCGCCGAAAGCGTTGCAACGAACCGGCCAGCGCCACTTCCAGGGGGCCGGTTCTTTCGCCGTGCGAGAACGTTACCTCGCCCAGTTCATCGTTGTCTTCGAGATAGCCGGCGCCTACCGCCAGCTCGCTATCCGACAACGAGTCCACACCATTTTTCAGCACGATGTTGACGGTACCGGCAGCACCCTGCCCGTTGTAGATCGCCCGCGGCGCGCGGATCACTTCCACGCGCTCGACCAGCCCAGTGGGAATCCGGTCGACCTCGAAACTGCGCCGGGACTCGCCGTCGATCATCGGCCTGCCGTTGATCAGCACCTGCGTATATTCGCCCGGCAAGCCGCGCAACCGCACTTCGCGTGCACGGTTCGTACCATCGAACGTGACGCCGGGCAACCGTCGCAGCGCGTCGCCAAGCGCCTGCTCGTTGAATTGCTGCAGCTGCTCGGCGTCGATGACCTCCATCGCGTTGGGTGCGTCAGCTTTAAGCCGCGCCGCCGCCTGGGCCGACGTTTCAATGCTGTCGACTACCGTGATCGTATCTAGCACAACCGCCCCTGGCTCGGCCTCGATCGGCCCCTGGGACTGCGCTGTCGCATTTCCGGCCAGCAGCGTTGCCGAAAGCAGCGCCATTGTGCAACGCCAACCAGAACCGAACCGGGATTCCTCGTGCGTAAACATGCAAATACCTCGTAGTTGTAACGTGAACGATTCGTATTATACTTAGTGTTTACTGGTTGGCAAGGCCTCGCCAATCCATGGCGGATCTCTCGACAGGAATGTGCCTTTGACAATTTAGGGACATGGGGCTTTGCCGTGTTTGGTGTGGTACGGCGCCATGGGCGCAGGAGCAGTTGCCGAGGTGATGGAATGCCCCAGCAGGGAATTCATTGGATCGTCCTCCACCGCATCCGAGGCCGGGTAGCTGTTCTCCGCGTCCCGTACCAGCACGCCTTGCCGCTCCAGAAAGCGGCCGACCCGACGGGCGATGGTGTGCGACAATTGAGTAAGTTCCTGACTGGTCGGCGCCTTGACCCATCTGAACCAGGCTGTTTCATTAGTGTGATCGACATACACACCATCGAGGAAAAGCGGGTGATAGTGGACAAGTGAATTGATGCGTAGCATCGAGAGAAGGCACCCTGGGGCATGTTGAGGTTCAGCGCACTACTGAAGCGCTGGATCAGGGTGACCGCATCGGTACCGGCCATCGTATGAGTATGCCCTCCGCTCCTGATCAAATGTGGCACGATCACGCGGTAGACGATGCCCAGCACCCGGCCGTGATCTCGGGCTGGCTAGTGGTCCATGCGCAAAGTTCGGTAACTGTTCGCATGGACCACTAGCGAACAGAAAACCCAGTTGGAGCGGGAAACTCAGCACCCTCGGCAATTGCTCCTGCATTGCTCTACTACACGCCATCCCTGGCGTTAACTGGCGCATGGGCTGTTCGGGCAGGACTTCATCGACGGGCAGCGCCGCGCTTTCAGACATTCGTCGCGTCCCGCAACTGAGGCAGAAGCCGCAGGGTTCGCCTAAAGCGCCTACTGTTGGTGCAACTGAAGGCAACCAGTTACTCGACGTTACACGACTCGCAGCGGACCCGTAAAAAGCCATGTTCCAACCGGTCGCACTTGAGGTAATCGAATTCACGCTGAACATACACTGGCAGTTCCGTGCCCCGCAGCGCCAGATGCGCGGTGAAGGTCGTGTAGTGCTGCTCAACAATCTGGTGTAGCAGGGTTTGCTCGGGACGGTGACGCTGGTAACGACCAGCATCCCGGTCCCGGGTGGCCGTCCTGGCCGCCGCGTAGGGCGTGATCCGCGTCCTTGCGATACTGTGTTTTTATACTGTCTATCGCTCAACTGCGGGATCTTGAAGCCTCACCTGTGATGCCAGTCACTCCCACTCTACTGTAAATAAGCATTTTTTAACATTTATTTTCAATGACTTATTTTCATGATAATCGGTAATACCATGAAAAATACCATGCTCAGAAATTCCTGCTAATCGACACAAAAATCACTTGGTCACACAGTAAATCATTCCTTCCCCAAACCAAATCCGGCCGGTTCGGCAACGTTTAACTCATAACGGGTCGTTCTGCCGCCGCCCCGTAGCGGGATGATGATCCTCTTGGCAACCAGATCTGAAAGATCACGGCTGGCTGTTCGGTTGGGACACCTGGTAATAGCTTCATATTTCCTGGTCGTTATTCCGCCTTCAAAGCCCTTTCGACCTTCAGCAAACACCCGAGATACCATCCTGGCCTGCCGCTCATTCAACTGGTCACCATAGGTTTCGTAGAAACGTGCCTTGGCCAGTACAAAATCCACTTCTTCCCTGGCAATTTCCTGTGCCTTGATGACCCTGTCGGCAAAGTAATCAAGCCAGGCATTAACGTCCAGGCTTCCACGGCTCGCTTTCTCCAGTTGCAGATAATAAGATTTTTTGTCTCCCTCTATCGCCGTGGCAAGACAAGCGGTGGTCGGATAGCCGAGAGACTGCGAAAGCGCATGGTCAGCAATCGCCCTACCGACTCGCCCATTCCCGTCATCGAAGGGATGGATCACTTCAAACCAGAGGTGTGCAATACCTGCCCTGGCAATCCCGGGTATCTTCTTTTCACCTTTCGAAGGGCTGATCTTGTTGTACCAGTCGAGGAATCTCGCCATTTCATCAGGCACCCGAATCGCTGGCGGGGCTTCATAGTGAACCTTTTCCCGCCCGTAAGGCCCGCTCACTATTTGCATTGGCGAAGGATCGTTGCGGTATGCGCCTCGCAGAATAGACGTGTAGCGCTGTTCCGGGACAGCCATGGATTGCCACTTGCCCAGCAGATCGTGTGTCAGCGATGTTTGCCAGGTCTTGCGAACATCCACCAGCAGCATCGCGGCCCCCGCCGCTTTCTGGTCTGGATTGTCCGGTAGCGTATCCGATGTAATTAAAGAAAGAAGGGATGACCTGACCGATTCTCTGTCCAGATCCTCGCCCTCGATGGCGCTGGTTTTGATGGCCTCGGAAAGCATCAAATCGATCGTGGCATCCTCTTTAGATGCCATAGGAAGTGCATCAAAGCTGCCAGCCAAGCGCTCTGAGTTCAGGCGAAATTCAAGTTCCCGGTGTTCGAGAGCAAGCTTGTCGTAGCGGAAACCGGGCCAATCGGGTTGTTGCCATATCCATTTCATGCGGCACATCCCTGTGCCGCACCCTGACGGGCGGCCTTCGGCCGTGCAAACTGTCGATCCTGCCACTTTGTCATGGCGCGATTTTAGCACTTATTCACGCCATATTATAGATAGAATTGGCGTGTTTATAACCCAAGATCACGCCGCGCTCGTTCAAAGGCAATATCTGAGCGCCAACCGCTGAAACCATGATTACGCCAATCTGCCACTCATGGTATTGCTGCTTTTTGCGTTTCAGCGCGCTGAAAATACCATGAAAAATACCATTGATGATGCAGATTATATCGTTAATTCAAGATATTTTATTGTTATTTATCAATATATTATGAATTCCGCCTACTCCCACTCTATCGTCCCAGGCGGTTTGCCGGTGATGTCGTAGACCACGCGGGAGATACGCGGAATCTCGTTGATGATTCGGCGCGAGCAGTGGTCGAGAAACTCATAGGGCAGGTGCGCCCAACGGGCGGTCATGAAGTCGATGGTCTCCACCGCGCGCAGTGCGACCACATAGTCGTAACGGCGGCCGTCGCCGGTCACGCCGACGGATTTGACCGGCAGGAATACC
>JAIVHD010000037.1:2243-11944 GCA_020201235.1 Lysobacteraceae bacterium | reverse complement strand
GTAAAATAATCGACATGCGGCTTGTACTCCTGGCCTGCCTGATAGCAGATCACCGAGCTCGGCTCCATGGCTTCTGGCGTCCACCCCATAGAATCGGCAATACGCCGTTCAAGTACGCGTACGACCGCATCCGAACTCAGAGCACCAAACGCCTTTCCTGTACCGCTGAAAAAGCGGTTCTCATAGCTGCCGTTTACGGTCCCCGAGGTGTATTGCTGTGGCTCTTGCAGAGCGTCGCCGACCGCAAACATAATCTGTGCGCGCTCCTCGCGTCCGATGAAATCGGGATAGACCGCCACCCGGGGCTCGCGTGACAGCCACTTCCATGCAGACGGTGCTGAACGAATCGCGCGGCAGCCCGAGCAGTCGTCGGTGCTCGCGGCGGATTCGGCGAGAACCTGTAATCGGCCGCCTTCGGCCATGACCATGGCTGGGTGTCCAACCCCGGCCAGATGAGCCTCCAGCCGCCCGATCGCCGGCAACGGTTGCGCCTCAATGGTCAGCCCGCCATCGCTCAATTGGCTGAAAATCGGGCCCGCTGCGGCATGGTTGTCCTTCAGCCGGCGATGCCATTCGGCGGCTTTCGGCCCACACTCGGAAGCCGGTGTGAAGTGATCGGCCGCCGCCTGCGCATCCGGAAAGCCGGCATCGGCGGCCCGCAGCAGCAGCGCGCGGGCAAACGCTGGATCGGTCGAAACGCCACAGCCGCTCGCAAACCGCAACCCAAGCGAGTAATAGGCCGGGGGGTAGCCGAGCGCGCAGGCTCTTGCAAACGCACTGACCGCTGCAGCCGGATCGCGGATGTCGTCGATTTCGCTCAGCAGATAGCCGATTTCCCAAGCGGCGCGCTGAAAACCGGCCCCGGCAAGCCGCGCCAGTTGCTCCAGCGCATGCTGTGGCGAGTACGGTACGCCGAGGCCGCGCAGATAGAGGTTGGCCAGGCGATCGATCGCCGGCGCGACTGCGGCGCGCGCCGCGCGACCGAGCCAGTGCGTGGCCTGATCAATGCCTTCGGGACGCGACAGATTCTGTAGATAAAAACCGCCCAGCAGCCATTCGGCGGCGGCCGGATGGCTGCCGCCGGCGGCCTGCCTGAGCAGATCCAGGCCGCGCTCCGAGCCGTTCGAACCGGGCGGATGCTCGATGAGCAGGTAATTGCCCAATTCAATGATCGCGTGCGGATCGCCGGACTTCGCGGCGCGTTCAAGTGCGGTGATGTCGGGAACTGCTTGGTGCATGAAAGGCGGACCTCCTGTTCGGCGGACGAAGCCTGCGGCGTGTCGCAAAACGTCGACGAATTGGCCATTCTACTGTCCCTTCCGGATCCATGCCCGGCCTTGCCGAAAAAATGGACGCCGGACGAGCGATCAGGGTTCGTTATACTGCTCGGCTAACTCAAAATTAAACTTATTTCATGTCTATACTGATTTGCGGCTCGCTCGCGTACGACACCATCATGGTCTTTCCGGAACGCTTCAAGGACCATATCCTGCCCGACAAGACCCATATGCTCAATGTTGCATTCCTGGTGCCCGAAATGCGCCGAAATTTTGGCGGCTGCGCCGGAAATATCGCCTACTCGCTGAAAAAACTCGGCGGCCAGCCGTTGCCGATGGCTGCTGTCGGCGCTGATTTCGATCGCTACGCCGAACGCCTTGACGAACTCGGCATCAGCCAACGCTATGTGCTGCGCGACGATCACCATTTCACCGCCCAAGCCTATATTACGACCGATCTCGACGATAACCAGATCACCGCCTTTCATCCGGGATCGATGAACGAGAACCATCGCAACAAGGTTCCCACCGACGGCAGCGTGCGTTACGGCATTGTCTCGCCGGACGGCAAACAGGCCATGATCGACCATTCCGCCCAATTCAAGGCCGCCGGGATCGCCCATGTTTTCGATCCCGGCCAGGGACTGCCGATGTTTTCCGGCGATGAGCTGAAAGAACTGATGGCAGATGCCGATTGGCTGACCGTCAACTCCTATGAGTGGGAAATGATCGCCAAAAAGACCGGCTGGAGTCGCGACCAGGCTCTCGGCGGCCTCAAAAGCGGATTGATCATCACTCACGGCGGCGAAGGTTCCGAACTGATCACAGTGGACGGTGCACAGCGCATTCCGGCGGTTAAGCCCGAGCGCATTTCCGACCCCACCGGCTGCGGTGATGCCTATCGAGCCGGGCTGCTGTTCGGTCTTGAAAAAGGCTGGGATCCGGTCGATGCCGCGCGCCTGGGCTCTTTGTTGGGTTCGATCAAGATCGCCCATCCCGCGCCGCAGGGCTTCGAGCTCGACGGCGACGCGCTGCGCGAACGCTTCAAGACCGAGTTCGGCAGCGCAATGCCGGGCTGAACCCACCCTCGCTCCGGCGGTCCGGCTCAATGGCCGACCGCCGGAGCGACTCGTTTGTTCCGAATCTCGCCTTATCCCGGCTTATTCACCACGCCACCGACTGTGGCACCGTCATGCCCGGCGTTGGTAGCGTGGTGAACAAGGCCGGTTCAAGGATCATGTCGAGGTGCAGCGGCTCGGGCGGGTGGCCGAAAAAGCGCCGCGCGATGTGCTCACCGCGCGGCGCGCGGGTTTAGCAGCCTGTCGGCAGGCCGCTTCGGCAAAGCATCGACGCTGTACACGGCCGTTGCGTTATTCTCTGAAGGTCGTGGCACACTTGCGTGTGAAAATAGCGTCTATGTACCAACACGATCATCATTCGCACGACACTGCGGGCGGCAAGGCGCTGCGCGGCGCGCTGTTGCTGACACTGACGTTCGCGGCGGTCGAGTTCGTGGTCGGCTGGTGGGGCGGATCGCTGGCGCTGATGGCCGACGCCGGCCACATGCTGACCGATTCGACCGCGCTGGGCCTGGCCGCCGTGGCCGCCTGGGTTGCGACCCGGCCGGCCGATCGCGCGCATAGCTGGGGCCACGGGCGCGCCGAAATCATCGCAGCACTCATCAATGGCCTGGCCATGGTCGTGCTGGTCGGGGTCATCGTTTACAACGCGATCGATCGCTTCCAGAACCCGGTCGAGGTTCGCGGCGCGGCTGTTTTGGTGGTCGCCGCGATCGGCCTGCTGATTAATCTTGCGGTCCTGCGCGTGCTGCACGGCGGCCGCGACAACATCAATGTCAAGGGCGCCAGGCTGCATGTACTCGGCGATCTGCTCGGCTCGATTGCGGCACTGGCCTCCGGTACGGTCATCCTGACCACCGGCTGGAATCCGATTGATCCAATCCTGTCGCTGCTGATCTGCGCGCTGATCCTGATTGCCGCCATTCGGCTTCTGAGAACCGCGCTGGGCGTGATCATGGAGCGTGTCCCCGACAGTGTCGACATTGAACAGGCGCGTGCGGCCCTGACCAGAATCCCCGGCGTGGTCGAAATCCACGACCTGCACATCTGGCAGGTCAGCGGCGATCGCATCGCGCTGTCGGCCCACGTGGTGCTCGCCGACCTGCAGGACTGGCCCGACATGCTGGCACGATGCAATGCCATGCTGCTCGAGGACTTTGCCATCGACCACGCCACGCTGCAGCCCGAGCCGGTCGATGCCGGCGGCTGCCGGCATCTCGACCCGCGTTGTGCCGGCTGACGCGATGAAGCTGCTGGCGATCGGCGACATGCACCTGGGCCGGGTCCCGGTGGCCCTGCCCGACAACCTGATCGACCGCGCGCTCAAGCTCGGGCCCGAGGCCGCCTGGAGCCGCTGCATCGAGCGCGCCATCGAGCTGGAGGTCGAGGCCGTTGTGCTGGCCGGCGACGTGGTCGATCGCGAGCGCGACTTTTTTGGCGGCTACAATGCGCTGCGGCAAGGCATCGAAAAACTGACCGCCGCCGGGATCGAGGTGATTGCAGTGGCCGGCAATCACGATACCCAGGTTCTGCCACGCCTGGCCGACGCACTTCCGGCGCTCAAGCTGCTGGGTCGCGGCGGCCACTGGCAAACACTCGAGCTATCCGAAGCGGTCGTGCTGGGGTGGTCTTTCCCGAGCGCGCGGGTGGCCTGGTCGCCGCTTGAAACGCTGACATTGCCCGAGACCGGCCTGCCGATCCTCGGTCTGCTGCATTGCGACCGCGATCAGCCGGGCAGTGTCTATGCACCGGTTACCAGCGCCGAACTGGCCGCAGTTCCGGTTTCGGCCTGGTTGCTCGGCCACGTCCATCAACCCGATTTCGGCGACACCGACGAACCCGGACGACCGTGCGGCTACCTGGGCTCGGTCAGCGCGTTACGCGCCAGCGAAACCGGACCGCGCGGACCGTGGCTGATCGAGCTCGATGGCCGTCGCGTTCGCAGCCGCCAACTGGCGCTGGCACCACTGGCCTATGACGCGATCGACATCGACGTGGCCGCGCTGGAGCAGGCCGGCGATCTGGCCGGTCTCATACTCAAGGCCGCAAAGGCCGGTGTTCGCCAACGCATCGCGGCCGACGCGCTGCCCGATGCGCTGGGCCTGCGCATTTGTCTGGTCGGACAAACCCCAATCGGCGCAGCGCTGGCCGATCAGGCCGCTCAGCTCGACATCGAAGCGACCGGTTTCGATGTTTCCGGCTGCCAGGTATTCGTCGACCGCATCGACAGCGCCTTCGCGCCGGCGCTGGATCTTAAAGCGCTGGCGCGCCAGCCCGACCCGGCCGGGCTGCTGGCGCGCGATCTGCTGCTATTGCAGGGTCCTGACTGCGAGCCGCGCCGACGCCTGATTGCCCAGGCCCGTCCGGGCCTTGAGCGAATCGCCTCGATTGCCGAATTTCAAGCCCTGGTTGAGAACGATGCCGGGCCCGGCGCAAGCGCGATCAGCGCCGATGAAATCGTCAAATTGCTGATCGAATCCGGTCGGGCGGCGTTGATCCAGTTACTGGAGCAGCGTGCGTGAAGCTTGAACGTCTCACCATTCACCACCTGCCGGGCATCGCCAAAACGCTTGAGTTGCGGCCGGCCATTGATCGCGCCAGCATCGTCATCGGGCCCAACGCATCGGGCAAATCCAGCTTGATACGGGCCCTGGCGGCGCTGCTCGACAGCGGTCGCGAGCACGGCTTTGTCGAGCTCGAAGCCCAATTCAGTCAGGCCGATGGCGAGTCGCCGGCAAGCGTGGTCGGCATCGCCCATGGCCGATCACGCACTTGGCGCGGCGATGGTCGCGAAATTGCGCGCCCGGACTGGCCAGAATCCGAGCAGTTGGCCGCCTTTCTAATCCGCGCCGATGAACTGCTCGACAGCGGCGAGCCCGAACAGCAGGTATCGGCTACCCTGCGCCGGCTGATGGCTGGCGGTTACGACCTTGACGCGCTGGCCGAGCGCCCCGGTTTCCGGCCGCCGAAGCGGCCCCAGAAACTGTCCCGTCAATACACCGGGGCAACGCGCGAGATCCGCGAGCTCGAAGACCGTCACGCCGAACTTTCTGACGCCATTGACCAGCTCGATCGACTGCGCGAGCAGCATCTCGAGGCGGTCGAAGCCGGACGCCGGCTCGAGGCGCTGCGGCGCGCACTCGAGCTGCTCGAAAGCCAGCAGAAGCTGCATGCCCTTGGCACCGCGCTGGCCGAGTTTCCTGACGGCATGCAGCACATCGACGGCGGCGAGGGCGAACAGCTGGCCGAACTCGATCGCCGGCTGGCCGAGCGCCAACAGCAGATTGACTCAGCCCGCCGCGCCATCGAACAAGTCTTCCGGGAGCAGCGCCATGGCGGTATCGAGGATGTGGAAAACATGCAAGCGCTGTGCGCCGAGCTCGCCGATCAGCGCCAGCAGCTACAGGCGCTGGAGGCACGCCGCGCTGAGCTGGATTTGCAAATGGACAGCCTTGGTGCCAGCCGCAGCGCGGCCGAACGCCGGGCCGGACAGTTGCGCGCCAGGCCCGGAAACACCCGTCCCCAAGCCGGCGCGGACCACAATGTCGCCGACCATGCGCTGTCCGACGACCGGCTTGATCGCCTCGAACAGGCGCTCGACCAGGAAGCGCGCGAACGCGCCGCCATCCACAGCCTGGAAGACGAAATCGGCTGGCGCGAACATCAGGCACCGGATGACGAAGACATCGCCTCCAGCGCCCAGGCTGCGGCCGCACCCGCCCGCCTGGACTACCTGGCACGCGGCCACCGCGCGCCGCCGCAATGGCGCGTGGCCGATGTCGAGCGGCGCCTCGACGCGCTTGAACAAGGCCACTCTGAATGGCTTCGCCGGCGCGCCGACGCCGAACGCGTAAAGCCGCTGCGCGCGCAGCTCGAATCCGCCCGGCGGCGCCTGCTGCAACACCGCAAAACCGTCAACCTGGCCGCGCGCGAGCTGCAGATCAACCCCGATTGGGCGCGCTCGACGACCGGTCTGTTGCGCGTCCGCGCGCTCTTTCAGTGGCTCCAGGCCAATGATCAGATGCGCGGCCTCGAAGCTGGCCGGGTCCGGCACGATCAACGCATCGCATCGCGGCAAGCATCCATCGGCGAAAGTCTGCGCCGAATCGGACGCAGGCTGCCAGAGGAAATCACCGCCGATGCCGTCGGCCATGCGCTGAACCAGCTCGAGCCCGAACTGGCTGCGGCACGCACCCGCCGCGACGCGCTGGCCGCCAACCGCAGCCGCCTGCTCGACCTCGAAAACGAGACGGCGCGACTGCGGAAAAGCCGCACGCGCTTGTTCGCCAACGCCGGTCTTGAGGATGAGGATCGCATGGGTCTAAAGCGACGACTCGATCGCTTGACCCGCTACCGCAAACTCAACGACGAACGGCGCGGCCTCGAACACGCCTTGCACGGCCACCGCAACGCGCTTGAAAGCGACCCCGACCTGCTCGAGCAGGCTGAGGCTGGCGAGCCGTCCGGACTATTGCAAACGGCCGCCGGACTGGAACAGACCGCGTCCCGGCGCGATGAACTCAAGGCGCGCATCGCGACCATCGAGAGCGAACACCGCGCGGCCCTGGGCCGGCGTGAGCTCGAGACCCTGAATGCCGCGCGCGAGCGTATCCGCGGCCAGCTCGAACAAGCCTTCATTGAAAGCCGGCGCGCCGAAGCCGCCCGTTTCCTGATCGAACGCGCGCGCGCCACTCACGGCCGCCAGCACCAGCCCAGCCTGCTCCGACGTGCCCGCAGCTTGTTCGGACAATTCACCCGCGCTGCTTATGAACTGCAATTCGACGGCCGGCAGTTCAGCGCGATCGATCACAGCGGTAGCGGCCCGGGTCAAGGCCGACTCCGGTCGCTCGCCCAGCTTTCCACCGCGACCCGCGTCCAGCTGCTGCTGGCGCTGCGGCTGGCCTGGATCGACGAGGCCGGGCGCGGCAGACCCGGCCTGCCGATCCTGCTCGACGAAGTGCTTGCAACCTCCGATCCGGAACGCTACCGGGCTGTCGTCGAGGCGCTGCAGCAACGGGTTCGCGAGGGCCGGCAGGTCATCTATCTGTCGGCCCAGCCGGCTGACGCCGCCGCCTGGCGGCGCTTTGCCGGCCAACCCCAGCCCCGCATCATCGAACTCGACGCGATCGATTCCGAAGCGGCTGATTTCGCGCTGTCACCGGACGTCACGTGTCCCGACCCGGCGCTCGAACCCGACCACTGGGCTCGGCAAGCCGACGTTGCCGCACTCAAGCCGTGGGATGCAATCGGGGCGATGGCGCTGTTCCACATCGCGCGCGACCGGTTAGAGACATTAAACGCACTGAGAGCCTATGGCATCACCACGCTGGGCCAGTTCGAGCACGCCCGTGCGCTCGAACTCGAGCTGCCCGTCGATGCACCCACGGCACACGAACTTGCGGCACGCGCGCGCGCCGCGCGCGCCTGGCTGGAGCGCTGGCGACACGGCCACGCGCCACCGGTCGAAGACCGTTTGCTACACGACTCCGACGCCGTTTCCGAGACCTTTAAACGGCAGGTCATTGAGCTCAATCGAGAGCTTGGCGGTGACGCCGGCGCACTGCTTAAGGCCCTGCGCGAAGGCCAGATTCCGCGCTTTCGGGCCGCCCAGGCCGACAAACTGCAGGCCGAGCTGGCAGACCACGGGCTGCTCGATCAGCGCCACGCGCCAAGCCAGGCCGAGTTGATCGACGCGCTCGCGCAAAACCTGACCGTCGACGCCGCCGCCGGGCACCAGGTCTCGCCTGATGTTGCCAGCGTGACCGCCGCCAGACTCAACCGCTGGCTGCAGGCCGCGATTGAGTCGCCGCCGACACCGCAACCACCTGGCTGAACAACCACACGCAGAATCATCTGAGCCCGGCTTTTGACGGCCGCTGCGTTTACCCCAACGTTGCATCAATTTGCGGAGCTGGAAGCCTGGAGAGTCGTATTTCCGCAGGCTGCACGGCGTGTCGCCACCCGGAGCATAGCTTCATTCTACGTGAGGACTGGCAACGCGAGTACAGACCGCAGAAAGGCGGCTACACCGGGCAGCGTAGCGGTTCCGGCCCGAAAATTGATGCAACGTTGGGGTTTAGTCAAACCGAGCGAGTATGGTGGCGGTCTGGCGAGCGCTGGATTGCCAGGTGAACGGCGCGGCGGCCGGTCTCGCCCGTTCGGCCAGTGCCGCGCGCCGCTGCCGGTCGGCAACGGCGCGTTGCAGGCAGCGCGCGATCGCGTCAATGTCGGTGGGATCAACCCGCACAGCGGCATCGGTGACCACCTCGTCAAAGACCTCCAGATCACTGATGATCACCGGCGTGCCGCACGCCAGAGCCTCCAGCGGCGGCAAACCAAAGCCTTCATACAGCGACAGATAGACAAACCATTCGGCTGCCGCGTACAGCATCGGTAGCTGCTCGTCGGCGACCCGTCCGAGGCGCACAACGCGCTCGGGCAGCCGGCTTTGACAACGACCGGAAGACCCGGCAAAGACCAACCGCGAGCCGGGCGCGCCGGCAATCACCAGGTGCAGGTCGCGCGGCAGCCCGGGCAGCGCCCGGCTCCAGGCGGCGAGCAGGCGCTCGAGATTCTTGCGCGGCTCGAGCGTGCCGACCGACAGCAGGTATGGAAATTCGCCCAGGCCCAGCTGCTGCCGCATGGTGACCTCCGCCGCCCCGGCCTGCTCCGAACAAGGCGGCTGAAACAACGACGCCACGCCGTTGGCGACCACGCTGATCCGGGCGGCCGGAAGATCGGTCATTTCCAGCAGCCGGCTGCGGGTGAAACGCGAAATCGCGATCACATGACGGGCTTGGCGCAGCAGTCTCGGCAGCATGAAGCGATACCAGCTGGCAAATCCCGGGCTCAACCATTCGGGGTGGTCCAACGGCACCAGGTCATGCACCGTCACGACCTGATTGCGAACGGCCAGCGGGCCGGAATGGACCGGCGACCAGAGCAACTCACCCGCCAGGCGCGCCGGCAGCACGAATTGCTCCCAGGCATGGCCCCCGGGGCCGTGTGCGGCCCACTTCGGCGGGCTAAGCAATTGCGGCTGGGGCTCGGGCCAGGCCTCAAGCATGGCGCTGAGGTAGCGCTTGACCCCGGTCAGTGGGGCTTGCAAAATTCGGGCGTTTACCCGCATCGACATTCCGGCAAAAAATCAGGCCGTTGAATATACCGCACGCCTCCGATACCCGGTGACGCACTCCGGCAATCGACGGCAATCAATGGCAATCAATGGCAATCAATGGCATTTGGGCCAAATCGTCCAACCGGCAGCCGCTTGTGCCGCATAATTCACGACCTACGCAAACCCATCGGGACGGCTTTCATGAACGAAACCAACGAGAACCCGGGC
>JAIVHD010000037.1:0-2223 GCA_020201235.1 Lysobacteraceae bacterium | reverse complement strand
CCCGCCATTGACTGAAGAGGAAGCGCGCGTGCTCGGCTGCCTGGTCGAAAAGGAAGGCACCACACCGGAGAACTATCCGTTGACTCAAAACGCGACCGTGACCGCGTGCAACCAGAAGACCAGCCGCGATCCGATCATGAAGTTAAGCCCCGGCCAGGTCGGCCAGACCTTGCGCAAGCTCGAACAGCGCGGACTGCTGCGAAGCGAGTACGGCGCACGCGCATCACGCTATTACCATCGGGTCGACTCAGCCCTGAAACTGACCGCAGCGCAGCGCGCGCTGGTCGGCCTGCTGCTGTTGCGCGGCCCCCAGACGCTGGCTGAACTGTTCAGCCGGGCCGAACGCCTGCACCGTTTTGAAGACATCGACGACGTCCAGTTCAATCTCGAACGTCTGGCCAGCCGCGAGCCGCCACTGGCCGTGCGCCTGCCGCGCGGGCCGGGCCAGCGCGAGGACCGCTACATGCATCTGCTGTGTGGGCCGGTCGATGTCGAGGCCTTGCGTGCGGCCGCAGCCAGCGCGCACAATCGCCCCGATTCTGCGGTCGAGGAACTCCAAGCCCGCGTCGACGAGCTTGAACGACGATTGGCCGCGCTGGAAGAAACGCTGTCCGATCCGCAGGCCTGAGGCCGAACTCTTTAGTTAAATAGGCCCACTATTCGCCTCAAAAGATCGAAAAATCTGACTCCAACCGGACTTTCCCTCAGCGTAGATCGGTTAAATCCGACAGGCTCCTAGAATCAGCCGTCGATACGCTTGTAGCGGATTCGGTGCGGTCCGGCGCGATCGCCCTTGCGACGCTTGAGGTCTTTTTCGTATTCGCTGAAATTGCCTTCGAACCACTCGACGTGCGAATCGCCCTCAAAAGCCAGCACATGGGTCGCGATCCGATCGAGGAACCAGCGGTCATGCGAGGTCACCAACACGCAGCCCGGAAAGGCCAGCAGCGCCTCTTCGAGCGCCCGCAGGGTCTCGATGTCGAGGTCATTGGTCGGTTCATCGAGCATCAGCAGGTTGCCGCCCGATCGCAACACCTTGGCCAGGTGAAGCCGGTTGCGCTCGCCGCCCGAAAGCTGTCCGACCCGCTTTTGCTGATCGGAGCCCTTAAAGTTGAAGCGGCTTGCATATTGGCGCGCCGGAATCGAATAATTGCCGACCTGAATGACCTCCGAGCCGTCTGAAATTTCATCCCAGACCTGACGGTCGTCCTGCAGGCTGTCGCGGCGCTGATCGACATAACCGATTTCGACCGTTTCACCGACCACGATCTCGCCCTGGTCCGGTTGCTCGTCGCCAGCGATCATCTTGAACAAGGTGGTCTTGCCGGCACCGTTACCGCCGATAATGCCGACAATCGCGCCGGGCGGGACGCTGAAGCTCAGATCCTCGATCAGCAGGTCGTGGCCGAAGCCCTTGAACAGCTTGCGGACCTCAATCACCTGGTCGCCCAGACGCGGACCTGGCGGAATATAGATCTGCTGGGTTTCGTTGCGGGCCTGGAAATCCTTCGAGTTCAGTTCATCAAACTGTCGGAGGCGGGCCTTGCTCTTGGCCTGGCGGCCCTTGGGGTTGGAACGCACCCATTCCAGTTCTTCCTTGAGGCTGCGCTGACGCGAGCGCTCCTGCTTTTCTTCCATTTCCAGCCGGGCCTGTTTCTGCTCCAGCCAGGAGGAATAGTTGCCCTGAAATGGAATCCCGCGGCCACGATCCATTTCAAGAATCCAGCCGGCCACGTTGTCGAGAAAATAGCGATCATGGGTAACCGCCATAACCGTGCCTGGAAAATCGTGCAGAAAGCGCTCCAGCCACGCGACCGACTCGGCGTCCAGGTGGTTGGTCGGCTCGTCGAGCAGCAACATGTCGGGCTTGGACAGCAGTAGCCGGCACAGCGCTACGCGCCGCCGCTCACCACCAGACAAGCGCTTGATCGCAGCATCCCAGGGCGGCAGTCGCAGCGCGTCGGCCGCCACTTCCAGCGTACGGTCCAACTCCCAGCCGCCGGAGCTGTCGATGCGGTCCTGCAGCTCGGCCTGCTCGGCCAGCAGGTCGTTCATCTCATCGTCGGCCATTTCATGGGCAAAGCGCTCCGAAATTTCGTCGAAGCGGGCGAGCATATCGCGCAATTCGGCCACGCCTTCCATGACCGCGTCGCGCACGCTGCCGTCCTCGGGAAGCTCGGGTTCCTGTGGCAAAAAGCCGATCCGGATGCCCGGCTGGGGCCG
>JAIVHD010000036.1 GCA_020201235.1 Lysobacteraceae bacterium | reverse complement strand
GGCCGGGCATGCCGGCCAGATTAGCGCTTTCCCAACCGCCTGCGCCGAGTAGCACCGATGCAAGCATCAGCGTCAACGGCATCGGCGACAGCAACAACAGCCCGCCAACGACGACCAGCGCCAGGACCACCGAGGTGATCACTCTCGACTTAAGCATGTTTAAGCGTGTCCGATTCCATTAATCCGCCGAACCGGCGTTCGCGCCCGGCGAAGTCCTCCAGCGCGGCGTCCAGATCGGTCTCGGTGAAATCTGGCCACAATGTGTCGCAGAAATAGAGTTCCGTGTAGGCCAGGTTCCAGAGCAGGTAATTGGACAGCCGGCGTTCGCCACCGGTGCGTATAAACAGGTCCGGTGCCGGCTGGCCGGCCAGCGCCACCGATTGCGAAAACAATGACTCGTCAATGTTATCCGGCTCGAGAACACCATCCTTGACGCGTTGGGCGAGCCGTCGGGCGGTCGCGACGATATCGCCTTGGCCACCGTAATTCGCGGCAATGTTGAGCAACAAGCGCTGGTTGTGACGGGTCAGGCTCTCGGCCCGCTCCATGCCCATGCGCAGCGTTTTCGAAAACGCCTCGCGCTGCCCGATGAAATTGACACGAACGCCGTTTTCATGCAACTCGTTGACCTCGCGATCCAGCGCCCTCCGGAACAGGCTCATCAGGCGCTTGACCTCGTGGTTGGGGCGCGACCAGTTCTCGCTGGAGAAGGCGTAGATGGTGAGGATCGGAATGCCGCGCTTGGCCACCGCCCGAATCAGCTTTCTGACCGACTCGGTCCCCACCTGGTGGCCGTAGGTACGCGGCTTTCCCCGTCGCAAGGCCCATCGACCGTTGCCGTCCATGATGACTGCCAGATGGCGTGGAAGATGACCAGACTGCTGCATCGGGTCAGATCTCCATCAACTCTTTTTCCTTTTCGGCCACCATCACATCGACACGTTCGACGTGATGGTCTGTGAGCTGTTGAATCTCACCTTCGGCGCGTCGCTGATCGTCTTCAGAAATTTCCTTTTCCTTAAGAAGTTCCTTGATGTGATGATTGGCGTCGCGTCGAATGTTGCGGATCGCGACCTTGGCCTGCTCACCCTCGTTATGAACCACCTTCGACAGCTCGGTACGGCGCTGCTCGGTCAATGCCGGCAGCGGCACCCGGATGGTCGTACCAGAGGTCGACGGGTTGAGACCGAGATCGGAGGTCATGATCGCTTTCTCGATCTTTTTAACCATGAGCTTATCCCAGGCGGCTACCGCGAGCGTGCGCGAGTCTTCGACCGATACATTCGCGGCCTGACCGATCGGCACTTCGGAACCGTAATAATCGACGGTAACGTGCTCCAGCAGGCTGGGATGAGCACGACCGGTACGGATTTTAGCAAGCTCGGATTGGAGGGATTCCAGGCTTTTTTTCATGCGCTCTGCGGCGTCTTTTTTGATTTCTGCAAGCATTTTCGGGTGTTTTCCGTTTATAAAAACCAGCCAAACAGCGCCGATTGTAGCAGGCCCTTCGAAACCACAAGTCGCTTATCCCGGCTTGACCCGCCTGATCCCGACGTATTCACCGCCCTTCCTGCTGCGGTGCCGTCAGGCCAGTATTTGCGGCGTTTCGTGCCCGAGCGCACCGGAATCCTACTCGCCTGTCCGGTGAGGCTGCGTGACCGAGCGGGCATGCCGGTGCCACAGCCGGCGGGGTCCTGAATAAGGCGGGTTAATGCGACCGTGGGGTTTTAGTGCACCAAAGTCCCGATATTCTGTCCGTCGAGCAGACGCGCCAAATCGCCGGCGTTGTTCAGGCCGATCACCCGGATCGGCATCGACTGGTCGCGGCACAGCACCATCGCGTTGGCATCCATGACCTTGAGCTTCAGCTCGATGACCTCGTCGTAGGTGATCGTTTCATAACGTTTTGCATCGGGATCAAGCATCGGATCGGCCGAATAGACGCCATCGACCTTGGTCGCCTTGATCATCAGATCGGCACCGATTTCAACCGCCCGCAGGCTGGCCGCAGTGTCGGTGGTGAAAAAAGGGTTGCCGGTTCCGGCCGCGAACACCACCACGCGCCCCTTTTGCAAGTGGCGAATGGCACGTCGACGGATATAGTCCTCACAAACCTCGCGCACCGAAATCGCCGACATGACCCGGGTCGTGACGCCCGCGCCTTCAAGGGCATCCTGCAGCGCAAGACCATTCATGACCGTGGCCAGCATGCCCATATGGTCGCCGGTGATGCGGTCCATGCCGGCCGAAGCCAGACCGGCACCGCGGAAGATGTTGCCGCCACCGATGACAATGCCGACCTGGATGCCCCGCTTAGCCACTTCAGCGACTTCACGAGCAATTCGTGAACTGACCTTGGGGTCGATGCCATAGTCCTGATCGCCCAGCAAGGCTTCACCGCTGAGCTTGAGTAGAATGCGTCGGTAATTGGGCTGGGTCACGACTGCGGCTCCGACGGCAATCAGCTTCCCCGTGCCTGTTGCATCACTTCGGCGGCGAAATCGGATTGTTCCTTTTCGATGCCTTCACCAACCTCCAGGCGCTCGAATGCAACAACAGCCGCGCCGCGCGATTTCAGCAGCGCGCCGACGGTCTGGTCGGAATCCTTGACGAATGGCTGCCCGAGCAGGGTAATCTCAGCCAGCCGCTTGTTGAGGCGTCCGACGATCATTTTTTCGATGATTTCGGCCGACTTGCCGGAACCCTCGGCCTGGGCACGCAGAATTTCCTTTTCCTTTTCGAGCACGTCGCCGGGAACGGCATCGGCATCGATATAGGGGGGGTTTAAGGCCGCGATATGCATCGCCACGTCGCGCGCGAGATCTTCATCGCCGCCTTTCAGCCCGACCAGCACACCAATCCGGTCGCCGTGGATATAGCCGCCGATCACCCCACCTTCAACACGAACGCGAACGGTGCGTCGAAGCTGAATGTTTTCGCCGAGCTTCGCGACCAGCTGCTGGCGGCGCAACTCGACCGTCTCGCCGCCACCAAAGTCGGCACCGGACAAGGCCGAGACGTCGCCGCTGCCTGTTTGCAGCGCGAGTTCGGCGGCGCGCTCGGCGAACGAGCGGAAATTGTTGTCCTTGGCAACGAAATCGGTTTCGCAGTTGATTTCGACAAGCACGGCCGAGTCGGCATCGCCGGCCTGCACGATCGCGCCTTCGGCTGCGACCCGGCCAGCCTTCTTATCGGCCTTGGCCAATCCGCTTTTGCGCAGGTGCTCGATCGCGGCCTCGATATCACCACCGGTTTCGACCAGCGCCTTCTTGCACTCCATCATGCCAGCGCCGGAGCGCTCGCGCAACTGCTTGACCTGGGCTGCTGTAATGCTCATGACTGATCCTTGCTCTGGGTGTTTTCCGGGGCACTTTCGGCCTCGATCGGAGCCGCAACCGCTTTGGGCTCATCGGCCGCGTCCGGCGCTTTGCCAGCGGCATCGGCCGGCTTCTCGGCCGGCTTCTCGGTCGAAGCGGCAGCCGGTGCTTCGGCGGGCTTGCTGGCAACCTTTTTACTGACCTTTTTCTTGGCCGTCTTCCTGGCCGGAGCGGCGGCTTCGATCGGATTGCCCTCGGCATCGAGCTCGATAAACTCATCCTTATCGCCGGCGGCCTGCGGCACCGATGCCCGGCCTTCGAGGATTGCGTCAGCGGCAAGCTGCGCATACAGGCGCACCGAGCGGATCGCATCGTCGTTACCCGGGATCATGTAGTCGACCTGCTCGGGATTGTGGTTTGTATCGACGACCGCGACAACCGGGATCTTGAGCTTGTGTGCCTCGGCGATGGCAATATCTTCATGGCCGATATCAATGATGAACATTGCATCGGGCAGCGAATTCATGTTCTTGATCCCCCCCAGGCTTTGCTCCAGGCGGTTGCGCTCGCGGGTCAGTTCCAGCACTTCCTTTTTGACCAGGCGCTCGAAACTGCCATCGGTTTCCATGGCTTCGAGCTCCTTGAGCCGGTTGATCGACTGACGAATCGTGCGGAAGTTGGTCAGCATGCCGCCCAGCCAGCGGTGAGAGACATACGGCATGCCGCAGCGCTCGGCCTCTTCGGCAATGGCCTGGCCTGCGGCCCGCTTGGTGCCGACGAACAGCACGGTGCCGCGCTTGCTCGCCATCCGGCTGAGGAAATCCAACGATTCCTTCAGCAGCGGAAGCGTGCGCTCCAGGTTGATAATGTGAATTTTGCCCCGGGCCCCAAAAATGTAGGGTTCCATCTTGGGGTTCCAGTAGCGGGTCTGGTGACCGAAATGCACGCCTGCTTCAAGCATCTGGCGCATGGTGACATTAGGCATTTTGTAATCCTTCGATTGATTGCGCGGAGCTTGCGCCCCGGCAGGGTTTGGACCTCCGCAATTCCCCATCCGATGACCCGGTTGAATAACGCCGGGCAACCCCATCGAACGTGTCGGAACGCGTGTGAATTTTCGCTCGACGCATCGCGCCGGCGACTCGTGGGCGAAAAAGCTCTCGACCCATCCCTGCGATTATAACCCGCCCCAGCCCGATCGGGCAAGCGTTGTGGCGGCTTCAGCCCATCAACCTGTCGTATTCACCACCCCACCTATTATGGCCCCTACATGTCCCGTGTCTACGGCGTTTCGCTCGGTCACGCATCCTCACTGGACCAATCGCGGGGCCAAGGGTCCGGCTTGCGCAGCGACCGACAGCCTGTGGGATTTCGCGGGGCGGTCGGCTACAATAGCGGGCTTTTAGGCCATCGGGGCCTGAAAGCCGACCCAGCAAGCCTCAGGAAGACCACGCTCATGACCGATCGACGCCAACTCGCCAATGCCATTCGCGCGCTTTCCATGGACGCCGTCCAGCGCGCCAACTCGGGCCACCCCGGCATGCCCATGGGCATGGCCGACATCGCCGAAGTTCTTTTCAACGACTTTATGAGTCATAACCCGGCCAACCCGGACTGGTGGAATCGCGACCGCTTCGTGGTCTCCAACGGCCATGGCTCGATGCTGCTGTACTCGGCGCTGCACTTGAGCGGTTATGCGCTGTCGATCGAAGACCTGAAAAATTTTCGCCAGTTGAACTCTCCAACGCCCGGCCACCCCGAATACGGCGAAGCACCGGGCGTGGAGACCACCACCGGCCCGCTCGGCCAGGGTCTGGCCAACGCAGTCGGCATGGCGCTGGCCGAAAAATTGCTGGCTCGTAGCTTCAACCGCGACGACCTGGCGCTGATCGACCACTACACCTGGGTGTTTGCCGGCGACGGCTGCCTGATGGAGGGCGTGTCGCACGAGGCCTGCTCGCTGGCCGGCACCTGGGGCTTGGGCAAACTGGTTGTGTTTTACGACGACAACGGCATATCGATCGACGGCAAGGTCGAGGGCTGGTTCACCGACGATACGCCGGCGCGCTTCCGAAGCTATGGCTGGCAGGTTATCGACGACGTCGACGGCCACGATCCCGCGTCGATCCGCGCTGCGGTGGAGCAGGCGCGTGCCGATGATCAGCGCCCGACGCTGATCTGCTGCAAGACCGAGATCGGGTTTGGATCGCCCAACAAGCACGGCACGGCCGGCGTTCACGGCTCGCCATTGGGCGACGAGGAAATCGCCAAAACACGCGCCGAACTCGGCTGGACCCACCCGCCGTTTGAAGTTCCGGACGAAATCAGGGCCGGCTGGGATGGCCGCGAGCGCGGCGCAGCGGCCGAACATGCCTGGACGGAGACCTGGGAGCGCTACCGCGAATGCCATCCCGGGCAGGCCGCTGAATTCGAACGCCGCATGCGCCACGAACTGCCGCCGGACTTTGATACCGAGGCACGGCGCATCATCGAGGCCATGCAGGCCGACGGCAGCAAGGTCGCCACACGCAAGGCATCCGGCCAGACGCTCGAGCAGTTCGGCCCACTGCTGCCGGAACTGCTTGGCGGCTCGGCCGACCTGACCGGCTCCAACAATACCGACTGGTCCGGCAGTCGCGATATCCTGCAGGCAGACCCGGTCGGCAATTACATTTATTACGGCGTGCGCGAATTCGGCATGACCGCGATTGCCAGCGGCCTCCATCTGCACGGCGGTTTTATACCTTATACAGGCACCTTCCTGGTGTTTTCCGATTACGCGCGCAACGCGGTGCGGATGTCGGCGTTGATTCCGACCGGCGCCATCCATGTCTACACCGGGCCCAGCGCGCTGATTCTGACCCGCCAGGGCCTCGACCACCAGCTGCGCACCGGCGAGCAGCTCGACCAGGTCGCGCGCGGCGGCTACATCCTTTCCGACGGCGTCGGGTCGCCGGAAATCATCCTGATCGCAAGCGGCTCGGAAGTCGGGCTGGCGACCGGCGCGGCGGCAATCCTTAACGACGACGGCATCGCCACGCGTGTGGTCTCGATGCCCAACCCCGAGCGCTTCATGGCTGGCGACGCTGAATACCGCGAGCACGTGTTGCCGTCCAGCGTTCGTGGGCGAATCGCCATCGAAGCCGGTGTCAGCCGGTATTGGCAGGGGCTGGTCGGTCACTTCGGGAAAGTCATCGGCATCGACCGCTTCGGTGCCTCGGCACCGGCCGCCGAGCTGTTCGAGCAGTTTGGTCTAACGGTCGACAACGTTGTTTCCGAAGCCCGCAACTTGGCGCGGCACGACCGCTAAGCCCAATCGGCGCGAGGCGCTTCCAGGCCCCGTGGATATGGCGTTTCTGCGGCCGAGCGCAGCGCAAGCGTGGGGGTCTGTCCGGTGAGGATGCGCTTGGCTGCAAAACGTTGTAGGCACAGGGCCGGCAGTAGATCAGGCGATGAATAAGCCCGGCTAAGGCCGCCTGATTCGCCACTGCTAAGTCTGATCTACTGGCGCAGTACAGCCGCCAAAGGCTTTGAACCCGGCTGCCGGAACAAGCCGGGGCCGAGCCCGCCTGGATCGAGCCCGAGGACGTAGAACGGTCTGAGACCCGAGCCTGCCTAAACCTTCACAATTGCTTAACAAAACCTTTTCATTCGACTCAATCAGTGCTAACATCCGATCGACGTGTTTTGTCACGGCACAAACCTGTGGTCTGCTGTGGTGCTACGGGGCAAAACAAAACCACATCGACAGCCGTCGATACAAGTATCGAAAGCAATATTTCAAGACAAATTCAGGAGAGTCTTAAATGAAAGACAACCGTAATCCACTGGCAGAGGCCATTCACTACGCGCTTGGTGCCGGAGTGCTCGTCGGACTTGCGGCAAGCGCCGCCCCGGCGTTTGCCCAGGAGCAGGAAGAGGACGCCGCCGACCTGGACCGTGTCCAGATCACCGGTTCGCGCCTGAGCCGCGTCGACATTGAGGGCGCGCGCCCAGTCAACATTTTGACCCGCGAAGACATCGAACGCATCGGCCTGTCCGATATCGGCGAAGTCCTGCGTCAGTTGCCGGCCATCACCGGCTCGCCGCTGTCGACCGCCACCAACAACGGCGGCGATGGCTCCAGCCTGACCAGCCTGCGCGGCATGGGTCCGGCCCGTACGCTGGTGTTGATCAATGGCCGCCGCAGCAATGGCGCGTCCGATTTCTCGACCATGCCGATCGTGATGATCGAACGCATCGAAGTGCTGAAAGAAGGCGCTTCGGCCATTTACGGGGCCGACGCGGTTGCCGGCGTGGTCAACATCATCACCCGCACCGATTTCAGCGGTGGGCAGGTCCAGGTTCAGTTCGGCCAGTCGCTGGAAACCGTTAATAACCCGGCCGGTGCATTGCGCGACGAATGGAAAGGCACCGACGGCGACCTGGGCCGGTTCTCGGCCATCATCGGCGATGTCGGCCCGAAAGGCTCGTATGTCATGGGTGCCGAGCGCACCAAGCAAGACCCGGTCTTCCAGGGCAACCTGAAAGGGGCCCAGTTCCAGCAAGCGCTTGGTGGCAACCTGAGCAACTTCCCGGGCTGCCTCGAAAGCGGTGACTGTAACACTAACGGCGGCAGCAGCTCGTCGCTGGGCGGCTTCTTCGTCCCGTTTGATTTCAATACGGACGAAGACGGTAATTTCATCGGTCGTCTCGGCAGCTTTACCCGTGATCTCGACACCGGCGAAATTCGTCCATTCGTAGGTTCCGATGCCTATAACTTCGCACCGGTCAACTTTATCCAGCAGCCATTCACGCGCACCAGCGTATTTGCCGAAGGCAATTACGACTTGTTCGATCTCGACAATGGCTTCACGATGAACGGCTTCCTCGAGGGCCGCTGGTCAAATCGGCGTTCCGAGCAGGAGCTGGCGCCAACTCCGCTGTTTATCGGCATCTTCGACCCGGGTGCGCCGCTGGATAACGGCCCCGGCGAAGGGGTACCGGCCAGCAACGCCTTTAACCCGTTCGGCGAAGATATCGTCGACCTGCGTCGGCGCGTCGCCGAAGGCCGCCGTCGCTTCGAGCAGGACGTGGTCCGCACCAACATCACCGGCGGCGTCAGAGGCGACATCGGCCAAGCGCTGCCGACCTGGACCTATGAGGCTTCGTTCCACTGGGGTCGCACCAACCAGACCAATACCGATTTCGGGCAGTTCGTCGGTGCCAACTTCCGTCAAGCGGTTGGTCCATCGTTCTTCGACGATGCCGGTAACGCCGTGTGCGGCACACCGGAAAACCCGATTGCCGGTTGTGTACCCATGAACCTGTTCGGCGGCTTCGGATCGATCACACAGGAAATGCTCGACTTTGCTGGTGCCGAACTGGTCGACCGCTTGGACTCGACGTTGACCACCATCAGCGGCGGTGTCTCGGGCGACCTGTTCCAGCTTCCGGCCGGTCCGGTCGGTCTCGCGCTGGGTTATGAATTCCGCGATCAGAAACTCAACTCGATTCCGGACTCCGGCAAAGCCACCGATTCGGTCACCGGCAACACCTTTAGCAAGACCGAGGGCGACTTCGAGGTCAACTCCTGGTTTGCCGAGACCAACATCCCGCTGCTGGCTGACCTGCCGTTCGCGCACCTGCTCGAAGTCGGCGCCGGCGTTCGCTACGACAACTTCTCGACCATTGGCGACAACACCGTATTCATGGTCAACGGTCGCTGGCAGCCGTACCGCGACCTGCTGATCCGCGGCAGCTTCTCGGAGGTGTTCCGTGAACCGACCATCTTCAACCTGTTCTCACCGCAGGGCGACAGCTTCCCGAGCTTCCAGGATCCGTGCTCCAACGGCATCATCAGTGACCCGGACAGCAACCTGTTTGCTGGTTTGACGCCCGAGCAGCAAGCCCAGTGCCGGGCAACCGGTGTGCCCGACGGTGGCTTCTTCCAGACCAACGCACAGCCGCGTGCCCGCGTCGGCGGTAACCCGAACCTGGAACCGGAAGAAGGCGAAACCATCACCTTCGGCTTCACGTTCGCGCCGTCGCAGCTGCCTGGTTTGAGCCTGACCGTCGATTACTGGGATATCGATCTGGACGATCCGATCACCGTGGTCGACGCCGAGGATGTCGTCAACCAGTGCATCTTTGCCGGAAACCAGGACTTCTGTAATGACATCACCCGGGATCTGACGATCAACCCCGGCGAAGTCATCTCGATTGTTTCGCAGAACCGCAATGCCGGTAGCCTGACCGCCACGGGCGTCGACTTCGACGTCAGCTATACCTGGTCAACCGATCTCGGCCTGTTCAGAGCCCGCTCTCTGTGGACCTGGCTGGACGAGCGCGAGGGCGAAATCCTGGCCGGCAGCGGAGTCGATGTCGCCGGCGAATTCTCGCCGGGCATCAACGGCATTGCCGAAGGCGTGTTCCCGGAATGGTCCGGTTACTCGACGCTGGACTGGTCGTATGCCGATCTCGGTGCCTCGATCGGGTGGGAATGGCTGTCGGAGGTCGACAACCTGGGCAACCCCGCTCTCGGCCCGGTCCGTCGCACGCAGTACTGGGATCTCACCGGCCGCTACGACACGCCATGGGGAACCGAGGTTGCTGCTGGTC
>JAIVHD010000431.1:1022-2577 GCA_020201235.1 Lysobacteraceae bacterium | reverse complement strand
TAGCGTCGCTGCAGGGCCGCTTCCAGTACGGCCAGTTGGGCCATGGTGTTGGCACCCAGCGCTTCCCCGGCATCGGCGCAGCAAATCGACTCGATTTCGACGCCCTCGCCGGCGGCCAGCTCAACGACGTCGGTCAGGTAGTACTCTCCCTGGCGGTTGCGGTTGTCGATCCGCGAAAGCCAATCGGACAGCGGCCCGGCATCGGCGAGCAGCACGCCGCTGTTAACCTCGCGAATCGCGGCCTGCTCGGTTGAGGCGTCGCGCTGCTCACGAATGCCGGTCACGCGCTGCTGGTCGTCGCGCAGGATCCGGCCGTAGCCGGTCGGGTCGTCGGCAATGAAGCTCAGGATTGCCAGCGCTGCATCCAGGCGGCACAACCGCTGCAGCGTTTCCGGTCGGATCAGCGGCATGTCGCCGGGCAACACCAGCACCCGGGCCGACCCGGGAATCTGATCGATGGCCTGCTGGACGGCATGACCGGTGCCGAGCCGCTGGCGCTGCTCGACCGTTGAGAGCCGTTTGTGGCCGATCGCCTCGAGCAGAATTCGCAGCTCGTCGGCAGCGTGTCCGACGACCACATGGATGCCGGCGCACTCAAGCGTGTCGACCGCCGCGATGACATGCTCAAGCATCGGCCTGCCGGCAACCGGGTGCAGCACTTTCGGATGACGCGAGCGCATCCGTTTGCCTTCGCCGGCGGCCAGGATCACAACGTGTAGTTCACCACTCATTTCTGCAGCAACTTTTCGAGGTAATGAATGTTGGTGCCGCCAGCCTGGAATCCGGAATCGGCCAGCAGTCGCTGGTGTAGCGGAATATTGGTTTTGATTCCAGTCAGGACGATTTCGTTCAGCGCGGTCCGCATCCTGGCCAGCGCCACATCACGGGTCGGTCCGTGGCAGATCAGCTTGCCGATCATCGAATCGTAATTCGGCGGTATCGAATAGCTGTCGTAGATGTGAGAGTCGACGCGCACACCCGGCCCGCCCGGGGCATGGAAGGAATCGATGGTGCCGGGCTGCGGCATGAACGTTTCCGGATCCTCGGCGTTGATGCGGCATTCGACCGCGTGGCCGCGCAGATTGATGTCGTTTTGCGTGAACGCCAGGCTTTCGCCCGCAGCGATCAGGATCTGGGCCTGGATCAGGTCGATGTCGGTCGTCATTTCGGTGACCGGGTGTTCGACCTGGATGCGGGTGTTCATTTCGATGAAGTAAAACTCGTCGTCCTGAAACAGAAATTCAAACGTTCCGGCACCCAGGTAACCGATGCGCTTGCAGGCCTCGGTGCAAATCGTGCCGATCTTCTCGCGGTGCTCGGGCGTGATGCCGGGTGCTGGCGCTTCTTCGATCACTTTCTGATGGCGTCGCTGCATCGAGCAGTCGCGCTCGCCGAGGTGGACCGAATTGCCGTGTCTGTCAGAGAGCACCTGAACCTCGATATGTCTTGGGTTCTGGAGGTATTTTTCCATATAAACGGTGGAATCACCGAAGCCGCTGCGGGCCTCCTCGCGGGTCAGCTCGATCGATTTGATCAGGTCGAAGGGGTTGTGAAC
>JAIVHD010000431.1:0-939 GCA_020201235.1 Lysobacteraceae bacterium | reverse complement strand
CGTTGAGATAGCTCTCGGCGGCCGGAGCCGGGCCGATGCAAACCGATTCATCGGCCATGCCCACGTGCTTCAGGGTTCGATCGACGGTCGAGTGTACGGCCACCGTCCGAATGCCCATGGTCTGGCAGGCTCTGAGAATCCGCAACGCGATCTCGCCCCGGTTGGCGATCAGAATCTTCTTGAACGGCGGCATCAGGGGCGAATGACGAACAATGGCTGATCGAACTCGACCGGCTGGCCGGTCTGAACCTTCGCGGCCGTGATTGTGCCGTTGAATTCGGATTCGATCTGATTGAACATTTTCATCGCCTCGATCAGGCAAAGCGTGTCGCCTTTGGAAACCTTGCTGCCTTCCTTGACGAACGCCTCGGCATCCGGGTTGGGCGCATCGTAGAAGGTGCCGACCATTGGCGAGCGCACGATCTGGCCTTCCGGCAGCTGCGCGTCGTGGTCTTTTTCGGCAGCCAAAGACGGCGCCGGCGCCGGCGCGGAGACCGGCGCCGCAAGCTGGGGCGCGACCCCACCGACTGGCCGACTTAGCCGGACCGATTCCTCACCCTCATGAATTTCGAGCTCGGCCAGTCCCGATTCCTCCAGCAGCTCGATTAGTTTTTTTATTTTTCTCAAATCCATTCGCGATTTCCCGTTCGCTACGCTAAACCAGCGGGTTCGAGTCGCTCGATCAGCCCTCGAAGACCCAGTTGGTATGAATTGGCCCCAAATCCTGAGACCCGGCCAGCCGCAAGGTCGGCCAGAACAGATGTATGCCGAAAAGCCTCCCGTGCTTCCGGCACCGACAGATGAACTTCGACAAAAGGCAGGCCAGCCGCAGCCAGCGCGTCACGCAAGGCAATGGAGGTATGCGTGAAGGCCGCCGGGTTAATCAGAATGCCGTCGGTTCCGTCGTTCATTGCCCGTTGCACGCGCTCGACCAGCAAA
>JAIVHD010000259.1 GCA_020201235.1 Lysobacteraceae bacterium | reverse complement strand
GATTTCGATGCTGGTCGGGTTTTCGGTCCTGATTCCGTATATCGGCGCGGCGATTGTCACGATCCCGGTCGCGATCGTGGCGTTCATCCAGTTCGGATTCACGTCGGATTTCGTCTGGGTGATCGTGGCCTACGCGATCATTCAACTGCTGGACGGCAACGTCCTGGTGCCCGTGCTTTTTTCAGAGGTGGTTAGCCTGCACCCGGTGGCGATCATCATCGCCGTGCTTGTGTTTGGCGGGATCTGGGGCTTCTGGGGCGTCTTTTTCGCGATTCCGCTGGCCACGCTGGTCAACGCCGTATTGCGCGCCTGGCCGCGTTCATCGGCGCACGATGATGCCTCTGCCGAGGCCTCCGGCCATTGATGCGGCGCGGCGTAGCAGAGTCGGCCCAGCGATGGTCGCCCGAATCTGAAATCCGGATCTGAGCGTGTTCTGGCTGGAACACCCGGAGCGCCGGCTCCGCTTCGAGTTCACGGATCGCTCGCTCGACCTTCGAACCGGAAGAGTGACCCTTGAGTGGCGCTTTTGCGATGGTCAAGAGTCGCTTGCGCTGGTCGAACGGTTTGAATTTCCGGAGATTGTCGCGCCGACTCAAGAGCGCCGCGATGCGATTGAGGCCGCCCTCGACCTGCTGCATTGGGTGGCCGGAATCAGCTACTGGAAAATGGCCTGTCGCGGTCAGGTCACCTACGCTGCTCGTTCGCCCGATGCATTTCAGGCCCGTGCGCTGACCTCGATCTACCGGTCCGGTCTGGCCGAGATGGCGTGGCGAAACAAGCTCGGCGAACGTTATTGGCCGGATTTCCCGGCTCGCCTCGACACGCCGGTCGGGGTCTGCGACGGCGCGGCAAGCCTCGGCCTGCGGCGACGCGCACTGGTTCCGATGGGTGGCGGTAAGGATTCGCTGGTCGCGCTCGAGCGGGTTCGCCGGGCCGGCTACCGGCCGGAAACCGTTCAGGTCGGTTCAGCCGGGTTGATCGGCCGTGTGGCCGATCGCGCCGGCACCCGTCACCGCCGCATCGGCCGCTCGTTGGCACCGCAACTGGCCCATTTGAACGCCGGCGGTGTACTGAACGGCCACGTTCCGATTACCGCGATCAATTCCTGCGCGCTGGTGCTGGCCGCGCTGTTGTGGGATTTTGACACCGTGGTATTCGCCAACGAGCGCTCGGCCGATACACCGACCTTGATCGCCCCCGATGGCCGGCCGGTCAACCATCAGTTCGCCAAGAGCCTGGAATTCGAATGCCTGCTCGACGATTGGATCAAGCGCTCGATCGCTTCGGACCTGAAGGTGTTTTCGATTCTGCGCCGCGATCGTGAGTTGTCGGTTTGCCGCGAGTTTGCCGGGCTGGAGCAGTACCACGACGTTTTTTCAAGCTGCAACCGTAATTTTCATCTCGACGGCCCACAAACGCGTCGCTGGTGTTTGCGCTGCCCCAAGTGCCTGTTCGTCTTTTTGGCGCTGGCACCGTTTGTTCCGGTCGCAAGCCTGCAGCGCATCTTTGGTGCTGACCTGCTGCAACGCGCAGACCTGGTCGAGTCCTTTGCCGAATTGCTGGAACTGGATGGCCACCGTCCGTTCGAATGCGTCGGTGAAGCCGGCGAGGCACGTGCGGCCATTCGACTGCTGGCCGACGATCCGCACTGGAAACATCACAGCGTGGTGAGCGAGCTTGACCGACGGCTCGAGGCGGTCGAAGGCAGCGACCCGGCGACCTGGCTGGAGCCGGGCGGGCCGCACCGGATCCCGCCGGGGTTCCTGGCGTGAAATTAGCCGATCTCGATACCGGGCGGACTTGTGTGATCGGCTTTGCGCGTGAAGGCCGAGCGCTGGAGCGGGTGCTTCAGGCGCGCAACCCGGATGCGCGCGTCGAGGTCGTTTGCGACCGCGAGCCCGAAACGCGGCCCCGGCACTGGCCCATGCGGGTCGAGGCGCTCGATCAGCGCGTACTGGAATGCGATCGGGTATTGCGTTCGCCCGGCGTGCCGGACAGCGATCCGATCCTGGCTGAATGCCGGGCACGCGGCATTCCGGTAACCGGAATTTCGTCGCTGTGGTTTGGCCAGCGCCCGGATGCGCGGGTCATCGCGGTCACCGGCAGCAAGGGCAAGAGCACGACCGCCGCGCTGATTGCGCACCTGCTCACAGAGTCCGGCCTGCGTGTCGAACTGGCCGGTAATATTGGTCGTCCGCTGATCGATCTTGTCGATGTCGCCGCCGACTGGTTCGTGATCGAGCTTTCCAGCTACCAGCTGGCCGATCTTATCGGCCATGCAACGATTGGCGTCCTGACCCGTTTGTTTCCCGAGCACCTTGACTGGCACGGCTCGGTCGAGGCCTACTACGCCGCCAAGCTGCGTTTGGCCGGGATGCTCGATGGTCGGCCGTTGCTGATCCAGTCCAGCGATCCGGTGCTTTCCTCTGCCTGCCACAGTCTGGCCGGTGTCGTTTTGGCCAATCGCAGCGACGGCATCCATGCGCGTACCGAAGGGATCTTTCGGCGAGATACCTGCCTGCTGAGTGCGGCTGACAGCCCGTTGCCGGGGCGTCACAACCTCGACAACATCGCGCTGGCCTTGTCGGTGCTCGATTTGATTGGTGTTGATGTCGGGCATTCAGGCCCGGCACTGCGCCGCTTTAGTCCGTTGCCGCATCGCCTGCAGCGGCTTGCCGACGTGGCTGGGCGGTCGTGGGTCAACGACTCCATTTCGACCACGCCGTACGCAACGCGCGCGGCGCTGGAGGCATGTGGCGTGGCCGCGGTGCTGATCGCCGGCGGTTTCGAGCGCGGTGCCGACTGGCAGCCGGTGGTGGAGGCCTGTCGGACCCGGCCGCTGGCCGGACTTGTGGCGCTGCCGGATAACGGCGGCCGGATCGCAGCGGCGCTGATCGCGGCGGGGGCGGTCGACGGCGCGCGGGTCGTGTCGGTCGAAAGCATGGCCGATGCCGTGCTGCAGGCCGATCGCCTTGCGCCGGCCGGCGCTTGCATTCTGCTTTCGCCCGGCGCGCCGAGCTTTCCGCAATATCGGGATTTCGAGCAGCGCGGCCAGCGCTTCGTCGATGCGGTCGCATCGATCAAGGGCACGATCGGCCCCTCAAGCTGTGACTGAGCCCGGCTTTTTTGCAGTCGCCGCAGTTGTGAATTCGGCCGGGTAAACTCGATGCGCTATTGGGAGTCGAACCACCGCAGGCGCGCGACCGAGGGTGCCGCGGCAAGTCGGGTTACGAATGCGTCCGGAATTACAGCGAACGGTCTACGGCAAAACGGGCGAGCAGTTCCAGCGCGTCGCGCTCGGCGCTGTCGGGTAGAGCTGTGAGCGCTTCGCAGGCGCTGGCTGAGAAAGCGTGTGCGCGATCAAGAGACGCGTCCAGCGCGCCGGTCTGATGCAGAATCGAGCGAACGCGATCAAGCTGTTCGGTGCCGCCGGCCTCAATGGTTTCGGTCAGAAACAGGCGATCTTTGGCATTGGTCGACCGCAGCGCAAGAATCAGTGGCAGCGTGACCTTGCCCTCGGACAGGTCGTCGCCGAGGTTCTTGCCCAGCGATCCATCGTGACCTGAATAGTCCAGCCAGTCATCGGTGATCTGGAATGCCTGGCCCAGCGCATAGCCGAAATTGGCCAGCGCGGTTTCCAACGCCCTGGGCTTTTCGGCCAACACCGCGCCAAGTCGTGCGGCGGCCGCAAACAAGCAGGCGGTCTTGTCGCCGATCACGCGCAAATAGCTGGATTCGTCCAGATCGGTATCGCCGAGTTGCATCAACTGCAACACTTCACCGGCGGCGATGGTGTTGGTGGCGTCGGCCAGAATCGACATGACATGGGTCGATTCGAGTTCGACCATCAGCTGAAAGCTGCGCGAATACAGAAAATCGCCAACCAGTACCGAGGCCGCATTGCCCCAGACCTGGTGGGCTGTGCGCTGGCCGCGGCGACGTTCGGAGCCGTCGACGACATCGTCATGCAGCAGCGTCGCGGTATGGATGAATTCGATCACGGCGGCCAATTGCGTATGTCCCGAGCCCTGATAGCCGCAGGCGCGCGCGGCCAGCAGGTGTACCAGCGGGCGCAGCCGCTTGCCGCCCGCGCCGACAATATACTCAGCAATCTGGTTGACCAGCAGTACGTCGGACTTCAAGCGGTCGCGGATCAACGCATCCATCGAGCGTCGATCGCTTGCGGTCAGGTTCATGACCTCGGCGAGCGAGTCGGGCGAAGTGATCAGGCTGACAGGGTTCATAGACGGGGATTATACGGTCCCGGACGGGCTTGACGAGCGTCTCATGTAACCCCGCCGGATTGCCCGCCCCGTTCAAGCCACAGGGTCTGGCTGCGAACGGAGCGAGAATAATGCGGGGTCAAGCGGGTCAATTCGGTGCCTTGTGCTAAACTTTGCAGCTTCATCGTATTCACGAAAGCGAGACCAGTTGATATGGCGCGAGGAATCAATAAAGTCATTCTGATCGGCAATTTGGGTGCCGATCCAGAGGTTCGCCAGACCCCGGCCAAGACCACGGTATGCAATCTCCGTCTCGCGACCAGCGAGCAGTGGCGCGATAAGCAGACCGGGGAAAACCGCGAAAATACCGAGTGGCATCGGATCGTGCTGTTTGCCCGCCTGGGCGAGATCGCCGGCGAATATCTGCGTAAGGGCAGTAAGGTCTATATCGAAGGTCGCCTGCAAACGCGTAAATGGCAGGGCCAGGACGGTCAGGACCGTTACACGACCGAAATCGTCGCCAACGAAATGCAGATGCTCGATGGCCGCGGCGGCAGCGCGCCGATGGACGATTCGGGTTATGACAATCGCGCATCGGAGCAGGGCGGGGCCAGCCAATACGGCGGTTCCGGGCAGCCCGCGTCATCGCAGGCCGATGACGACCTGGGTGACGACATTCCGTTTTAACCGCGCGACGTCGAAACATATGCTGAGTTCATGAAAAAAATTCTGGTCACCGGCGGTGCCGGCTTTATCGGTGCAAACTTCATCCATCGTGTCACGGCCTCGGGTCGTTATTCGGTGGTCAACCTCGACTTGCTGACCTACGCCGGCAATTCCGAATCGCTGATCGGGATTGATTCGGATTGGCACCAGTTGGTGCATGGCGATATTAGCGACGGTCGCCTGTTGCGGCAATTGCTTGAAGCCCACGAGCCCGAAGCAATCGTCCATTTCGCGGCCGAAAGTCATGTCGATCGCTCGATCGACGATCCGGGTTCGTTCGTGCGCACGAATGTACTCGGCACGCAATGTCTGCTCGATGCAGCGCTGGCGTACTGGCAGGCCGGTCACCCGGCGTTCCGCTTTCTGCATGTCTCGACCGACGAGGTCTACGGCGATCTGGGCCCGAACGATCCGGCCTTTACCGAGACCCATCCGTACCAACCAAGCTCCCCCTATGCGGCCAGCAAGGCGGCGGCCGACCACCTGGTACGCGCCTGGCACCGGACCTGGGGTTTGCCGGTGCTGCTCACCAACTGCTCCAACAATTACGGGCCGCGTCAGTTTCCCGAAAAGCTGATTCCGCTAATGATGATCAATGCGCTTGAAGCGGTTCTCGAGCGCGGCCGGATTGGTCGCACCTATAACGTCGGCGGCAAGGCCGAGCGCAGTAACCTTGAGGTCGTCCATGCGCTTTGCGATTTGCTCGACCAGCGCCGCCCCATCGAAATCGATCGTCGCGGCTTAATCCGTTTCGTCGCCGACCGCCCCGGCCACGATCGCCGCTACGCCATCGATCCGGCTCGCATCGAGTCTGAACTCGGCTGGCAGCCGCAGGTCGATTTCGAAGCGGGCCTGGCGCGCACGGTCGACTGGTATCTGGACAACGAAAGCTGGTGGCGCAGAATCGAGGATGGCTCGTATCGCGGCCAGCGTCTTGGTCTGCGCGGAGACTCGGCATGAAACGCAAAGGATTGATCTTGGCCGGTGGTTCGGGCTCGCGCCTGTATCCGCTCACCCGGGTGCTCAGCAAGCAGCTGCTGCCGGTTTACGACAAGCCGATGATCTATTATCCGCTGTCAACCCTGATGCAGGCCGGTATCCGGGAACTCCTGCTGATTACCACGCCGCACGAGCAAAGCTTATTCAAGCGGCTGCTGGATGATGGCCGCCAGTGGGGCATCGAGATCAAATATGCCGTTCAGGATCAGCCGCGCGGGCTGGCCGACGCCTTCCGGGTCGGTGCCGAGTTTGTCGACGGTCATCCGTCCTGCCTGATTCTTGGCGACAATATTTTTCACGGCGGCGGCATGGGCCAGCAGCTGGCGCGCGCCAACCTGCGCGAGCACGGCGCGACCGTGTTTGGCTACCCGGTGCGCGACCCGCAGCGCTACGGCGTGGTCGAGATGGATTCGGGCGGGCGGGTGCTTTCAATCGAGGAAAAGCCCGCTCGACCGAAATCCCATTATGCGGTCACCGGGCTGTATTTTTATGATTCCCAGGTGGTCGAGCGGGCCGCCACGCTGGTCCCGTCGGCGCGCGGCGAACTGGAGATCACCGACCTTAACCGCATTTATCTTGAAGCCGGCGAGCTGGTCGTGGAGCGCATGGGCCGCGGTTACGCCTGGCTGGATACCGGTACCCACGAATCGCTGCAGCAAGCCGCCAGCTATATCGAAACGCTGGAGGCGCGCCAGGGCCTGCGCGTTGCCTGCCCGGAGGAAATCGCCTTTCGGCAGGGCTGGATCAGCCGCGCCGAGCTGCTCGCGCTGGCTGAGCCGCTGGCGTCATCCGGCTACGGCGATTATCTGCGCCGGGTGGCCGACACACGGGAGTCCTGGTGACGATTGTCGACACCGACTTGCCGGGCGTTCGCATCATCGAGCCCCGGGTGTTTGGCGATTCTCGCGGCTGGTTCCTGGAGAACTGGCGCCGGGAGTCTTTTGCAGACCTCGGCATCGAGACGAATTTCGCTCAGGCCAATACCAGCCACAGCCGATTCGGCGTGCTGCGAGGCCTGCATTTTCAGTGGCCGGAGCCCCAAGGCAAGCTGGTCTGGGTCACCTCCGGGCGGGTCTTCGACGTGGCCGTCGATATTCGTCGCAGCTCGCCGCATTTTGGGCGCTGGGTCGCGGTCGAACTGAGCGATCGCAACCATCGCCAGCTGTGGGTTCCGGAGGGCTTTGCGCACGGCTTCCAGGTGCTGTCTGAAGAGGCGACCTTCTCCTATTTATGTACCCGGCCGTATCGCGCCCAATTCTCGCCACCGGCCTGGCCGGGCTCGGCGAAGTCATCCAGACCGATCGCGACTCGGGCGATTTCCGCTGCGATCTGTCCGATCATCGGCTGGTCGACAAGTCGCTGCACCGGGTGCGGCCCGATGTCGTCGTCCATCCGGCAGCCTGGACCGCGGTCGATCGTGCCGAGGACGAGCCGGAAACCGCCATGCGGGTCAATCGCGACTTACCGGGCTGGCTCGCTGGATGGTGTCGCGAGCATGATGCGCTGCTCATTCATTTTTCCACCGACTACGTTTTTTCCGGGCCCCATGATCGGCCCTGGCGCGAGGATGACGATCCGGCACCGGGTAATGTATACGGCCGCAGCAAGCTTGAGAGCGAGCGGCTTATCCAGGCCAGCGGCGCACGTGCCGTGGTTTTGCGCACCGCCTGGCTGTACAGCCATTTCCCCGGAAATTTCCTGTCCGCCATTTTGACCCGAGCCGAGCGCGGCCATTCGCTGAAGGTGGTCTCCGATCAGATCGGGTCACCAACCTGGGCCGGCCATCTGGCCGAGGCCTGCTGTCGCGTCATTGTCGAACAGCAACGTTTGCCCGCGTTGTATAACCTGTTCCATGTGGCCGGCCGTGGCCAGCTGTCGTGGTATGAATTCGCGCGCATGGCGGTCGAGCGTGCGGTTGAGTTCGGCGTGCTCGACCAGCCGGTCCAGGTCGAGCCCATCGAAAGCGCGCACTGGCCGCAAAAGGCCCGGCGACCGGTTTGGTCGGTACTCGACTGCGAGCGCTTCGAAGCGTTGTTCGATACCCGCCTGCCCAGCGTCGAGCAGGGCCTGGTGGAATGTCTTGAAAAATGGAAAAATGCCTTATGTTGATCCCGGTGATCCTTTCCGGCGGTGCCGGTACGCGGCTCTGGCCGGTTTCACGAAAAGCGCACCCGAAGCCGTTTATGAAACTGGCCGACGGACAGACGCTGGCTGCCTCGACATTTCGGCGCGCGCTGGGTGCGATTGACCACGATCAGATTTTGACGGTTACCGCGCGAGATTATTATTTCCTCACGCGCGATATTTACCGCGAAGTCGCACCGGACACCGAGCCGCAGTTTCTGCTTGAACCCGAAGGCCGCAATACGGCTGCTGCAATCGCGGCCGCCGCCCTGTGGGTGCGCGATCGATTTGGCCCGGACGCGCGCATGCTGGTATTGCCGGCCGACCACCTGGTGCGCGATCAGCAGGCCTTTGTTGAGGCGGTCGAAAAAGCCGATGCGCTGGCCGTTGAAGGCTGGCTGGTCTGTCTGGGTGTGCGGCCAACGCATGCGGAAACCGGGTTTGGCTACATCCGCGCCGGCCAATCGCTTGGTGAACTCGGCCAGCAGATTGAGGCCTTCGTTGAAAAGCCCGACCAGGTGACCGCGCAGCGCTATTTCGAAAGCCGGCAATACTTGTGGAATGCAGGCATGTTCTGTTTCCGGGCCGATGCCATTGCCGGCGCGCTGGCCGAGCAGGCACCCGATATCCTGGCTGCGGTCGAGGCCACCTGGGAAGAGACCCAGCGCGGTCAAAATCCGGTCGAGCTGGATCCGCCGAGCTTCGCTTCGGTGCGCGCCGAGTCGATTGATTTCGCGGTCATGGAGCGCGCCCCGCGCCGGGCCGTGGTACCCGTGGCCTGCGGCTGGAGCGACATCGGCTCGTGGCAGGCAATCAGCGATCTGTACGAAACCGACGGTGCCGGCAACCAGGTTCAAGGTCACGCCGTTCTGGTTGATTCGCGCGACACCTTCGTCCAGAGCGAGCAGCGCCTGGTGGCGGCCGTCGGCGTTGATGACCTGGTGATCGTCGATACCGGCGATGCCGTACTGGTAGCGCGCCGTGGCCGCGCCCAGGAAGTCAAGTCGGTGGTTGAGGAGTTGACCCGCCGTCACCACGACCTGGCGATTTACCACCGCACGGTCCATCGTCCGTGGGGCCGCTTTACCATTCTCGAAGACGCCGAGGACTGCAAAGTCAAGCGCCTGGTGGTCCGCCCGGGAGGCATTCTTTCGCTGCAGCGGCATCAACACCGCAGCGAGCACTGGACTGTGGTTTCCGGGCTGGCGCGCGTGCGCGTGGGCGAGCGTCAGTTCGACCTTAGCGCCAATCAAACGGTCCAGATCCCGGCCGGCACACTGCATCGATTGGAAAATCCGGGCCAGGACAACGTCCAGATTATCGAGGTGCAGACCGGCAGTTATTTCGGCGAAGACGACATCGAACGGCTGGAGGATATCTATGGCCGCGTTTGATCGCAAAGCGTTTTCGGCACTTGTTGTGTGCCTGATCGTGCTGCTCGCCTGCGATGACCACGGCGAACACCCCGGCACCGAAAGCCGGGCCTTGACGGCCGAGCAATTCAAGCAGGTCAACCACGACTGGCGGGCGCGCCGGCTTGAGCGCTTGACCGATCCGCACGGCTGGCTCAGCCTGGTCGGGCTGATTCCACTCGCCCCGGGCCGACCATCGATCGGCTCGGCCACCGACAACGATATCGTGCTGCCCGGCGGACCGGCGCACTGGGGCAGGCTGGAGATCAGCAATGAAGCGGTTCGCTTCGAAGCGGCCGAGGGCGTGCGGCGTGGCGACCGCTCCGCCGTGACCATTGACGGTCGAGCCGTGAGTTCGGCAGTGTTGACGGTCGACGGCGAGGATGGTCCGACCAAAATCGAGGCAGACGCTATTCAGGTGCACCTGGTTCGGCCCGGCGGTCGCCTGGCGCTGCGCGTGCGCGATCCGGATGCTGAAACGCGAACTGGATTCGTCGGGCTTGAATATTTTCCGCTCGATCCGGACTGGAGGCTTGAGGCCCGCTTCATCGCGCACCCGGCCGGAACCACGCTGCAGGTAGCCAATGTGATGGGTCAGTTGATTGACGAGCCCAACCCGGGCGTGGCGAAATTCGAGCGCGACGGTCGCACCTTTGCGCTGGAGGCCGTGCTCGAAGACGGCCGTCTGTTTTTTATCTTCGCCGACCGCACCTCCGGTCGCGAGAGTTACGGCCTGGGTCGGTTTTTGTATGCCGATTTGCCCCGCAGCGACAATATCGTCACGCTTGACTTCAACCAGGCTTACAACCCACCTTGCGCCTTCAATGCCTTCACGACCTGTCCGTTGCCACCACAAGCCAACCGCATCCCGATCCCGATCCGGGCCGGAGAGCAACGCTATGCCGGCAAGCCCGGCATCGCACAGCCGGTCAGCATCGACGACGCAGGAGTCGATCAACAATAGATCAGCGTTAAGTCCGACCGGCTGCTAGCCCCGGCGGATTCACCACCCCACCTACGGCGGTGCCGTCAGGCCCCGCGTCCAGCACGTTTGGCTCGGTCACGCATCCTCACCCGGCCGTCATCCAACAGCCGCGCGAGTAAGCCTGCGGTGCGTACCGTCGCGAAGCGTCCCGGCTACAGGACCGCTCGACCCCTCGTGACGGTCGGGTGATGAATCAGCAGAACTAATGATCGATCAAATAAAAAGGTTAATGAATCAATCATGTATTAGGTCTCTCTTACACTAGAGCAATTGCTTCAGAAGAATCGGATGGATCGATCCGGTCATGTGAAATCTGGTTAAAAATTGCCCAAATCGGCCAAAATTTCACATTTCTCATCAAAAATTCACCAATTCCCTCTTTCTTTACGTCCCCCTTCCTCCCTAGACTCAAGCTTCGAATTTCGTAAACCGAGTCTCACCGCAATGCAGTAGTGGTGGGTTGTGTGTAGATTGCAGCATCCCAGGCCCAGGCGAGGATCGATGTCCCGGACAGTGGGCTGGTGTTTCCGCAGGGCTTTACGCCTGCGATTCACGAACAGCCCAGCCCGCCCGCGACGCCGTTCAAGGATCCCTTGTTTAGAATTCCCGTCGCCCAGCCGGTGTCGGCCGCATCATTAAGCCCGCGCCCGGACGGTCGGCGCCATCAGCGATTTTATGACTTCGTGCCGAAGAACTATTACGTCGAAGAACTGACCGAAGGCCGCTGGACCTATCATTCCGATGCGCCGTACAACCAGGGTTCCTACAGCTACCTGATGAATGGCCACTGCCCCGGACCGACCTACAAGTCGTTCTACGGCGAGCCGACCTTCCTGCGTCGCATCAACAATCTCGAGCCGATCGGCCAGGGCAAGGTTTCATTTGCGCTGCCGTCGACCACCATGCATATGCATAACGGTCACACGGCTTCGGAATCAGATGGCATCCCAACCGACTTTATGAACCCGGGTGAATTCTGGGATCACCACTACGGTAATTTCCCGGCCGGTTTCGACAACCGCGAAATCATGAATACGCTGTGGTATCACGATCATCGTCTCGATTTCACCGCGCCGAACGTTTACGCTGGCCTGTCGGGCTTCTACCTGCTGTTCGACGAGCTTGATTCGGACAACGAAGAAGATCCAAACCCGAACGCCTTGCGCATGCCCAGCGGCGAGTACGATATTCCGCTGATGTTCCACGACGTTCAATTTGACCAGGACGGTCAGGCGATCTTCGATTTCTTCGACAACGACGGCAACCTGCCCTCGATCAAGGAAAAGAAGCCGACCGACTCCTCTTCTACATCATGTCCAACGACGGCAATCTGCTGGAAAGGCCGATCGAGTCCGAAAATGTTGAAATCTGGGTGGCGAACCGCTACGACGTCATTGTCGATTTCTCGGCTTTCGAGCCGGGCGACAAGGTCTACCTGGTCAACCGCATGGAAATGCGCCGCGACGGCGCCGGCCCAACCGGTGTCACGCTGGACGAAGGCGAACTGGCCATGCGCTTCGACGTCACCCCGGCGGTCGGCGAAGACCCGAGCCGGATTCCGGACTTTATGCGCGAACTGCCCGACATCAACATGGCTGAAGTTCGGCGCGAACGCGAATGGGTGTTCGATTACGACAACGGCCTGTGGACGGTTAACGGCAACCTGATGGACGTCAACCGTGTCGATGCCAACATCGAGCAGGGTTCGGCCGAGGTCTGGACGATCCGCAACGCTGGCAACACCTGGGCGCATCCGATCCATACCCACTTTGAGGAGTTCCAGGTTCTTTCCGTTAATGGAATCCCGGTCAAGGAAGGCGATCTGCTGCGTTCACGCAAGGACATGGTCGAGCTGGGCGGCAATATGGAGGTGAAATTCTTCGGCCGCTGGCGCGATTTCTTCGGAACCCATGTGATGCATTGTCACAACGTTGTTCACGAAGACCATGAAATGATGATTCAGTGGCGCATGGTGCCGCCAGGAATGGGAGATTGATCATGAAGAACTTTGAAACCATTCGTCCCGAAGGCGAAACACTCGAGTCGGTCGAGCAGAAGATTCGCGAAAACCGTCGTAAATTCATCGCCGGCGTTTCGCTGACCGCTGCGGCCAGCATCCCGGCCCTGGCGTTCGGCTCGATGCCGACCGGTTTGATGCAGAAGCGTGTCGAGAAGGTCATCGACCGCACCAAAAACCAGGGCTTTCCGGATACCCGGGTCGTGGCCCACACCGGCGAACGTTTCCGCTTTTACGAAGACCTGGTCCAGAACCGCATGGTGCTGATCAACTTCATGTCGATCGAGCGCGAACCGGAACTTCCGATCACCGAAAACATGGCCAAGTTGGTCAATGCATTCGGCGATCGTATCGGTCGCGACGTTCATGCCTTCTCGATCAGCTACGACGAAAAAGACACACCGGAGCGTCTGGCTGCATTTGCCGCCAAGTACAACGCCCCGGCTGGATGGAAGTTCCTGTCGACCACGCCGGAAGACGTTGTCGCGCTGGGCTACCGCCTGTACCGCACCCAGGGTCGCTTCCGCAACACCATGAAGTCTGATCTGATTCACTACGGCAATGCCCAGGTGGGTCTGTGGGGCACGATGTCGGCGCACATTACCGATGTCGAGTTTGCAGTCGAGCGGGCCTCGTCGGTGTTCCCGAACGCAACCGCAAGGGTCGGCAAGAAGCTCCGCCGGGCAGGTCCGCGTCGTCTCGACGCCGATGGTCCCTCCATCCATCACCGCGATCGTAACGGCAAGGCCTGAGCGCCATGTCTTTTCGAATTGACAAGGAAGGAAATATCATGATGAACAAGACCAAACTTTGCATTTCCGCGATGATGCTGGGACTGATGCTGCTTGCTGCAGCGCCGGTTTCGGCACAGAACGGACCGCCGCCGCGGGTCTGCGCACTGCTGGCCATGCTGGGTGTGCCACTGCCTCCGGGTTGCACCGATGTAGTGGACGAGGAAGAAAAACCAGTCTGGTTCCCGGAAGAACCGGCTGCTGATACCTGTGCAAACCACCCCGGCGTGATGCCGCGGCCCGGTTTCTCGGTTCAGAACCCGCCGAACGCAGACGGCATCGTGGTGATCGACACCCCGCCGACCGTTTTCGCGCCGTCGAGCTCGCAAGACAACCTGCCGCTGAACCTGTGCGCCAACGTCTACGAGAACGCCCGTGATGCGGATGGCAAGGAAATCCCCAACACGCTGCCGTCGACGCCGGATAACCCGTACAACCTGCACCCGCAGCCGGTGTTGACGCCACTGGATAACCCGACCAACCCGCGCGAAGATCTGCAGGCAGTCATTGCAGCCTTGAGCGCTGCGGTGGATGCCGGGCAGGTGCCGGACGCTGGTGACATCCAGTTCGGTCTCGACATTCTGGAAGGCAACCCGATCGCCGATCGCGCCTATTCCGGCATGCCCTTGCTGCACTACAACGGCCCCAACAAGGTCAAGCAGGTTCAGCCGGTCCTCGACGACCAGGGCAACACCATTGGCGGTACCGTTGAGCTGCATCAAGTGTGGTGGGATGGCCGCATCATGGGTGACACGGCACTGCTCGATCCCAGTCTCGTCCAGAACGTTCCGTGGACCATGATCGTGCACGCTGATGTGCTCAACAACGGCCACGAAGATATGGCACCGTACCAGATGTACTTCGACGATCCGGCCTCGGATCTGACGCCGCCGACACCGATTCCGCACATCGCGATGGACATTACGTTCTTCCCGATGCCGGAAGACTACCGGACCACGTTCGAGTTCAAGATGGCACCGGGTCGCTACTTCAACCTGACCTACTTCTGGGGCTGGCGGGTTCACCCGCCGCGCGTTCAGGTCACCGAAAACGCACTCAAGCGCGCCGGCATGGGCGAGAACAACCGCACATTGGTCGAGTGGGAAGAAGTGGTGTTCGGAACCGACCCGCAGGGCAGCGAAGCGAACAAACTGGCCGCGATCGGCATGATCGGCGATCTGGCTCCGGCCAAGCGCATGTGGAACCTGCTGCGTGACTTCCAGGCCAACCCCAACCTGGTCGATGAGGCCGCAGTTGCAGCCTTTGACGATGCCTTCCAGGACTGGCGCAACCGCCTGGCCCTGCCTTCAGGCATCGAGCCCGATCCGGACTTTGACGTCAACCTGATCTACCTGAACAACACCATCTACGGCAATACCACGCCGGGCGTGTTCGAGCAGACGGTAGACTTCAACCAGCCGGGCGACCAGGTCAAGGTCAAGATGATGAACGGCGATTACTTCCCGCATGCCTGGATGTTCGTCGACTTCGGCGGCAACCGCGGCTGGGAAAACACCTACCAGAGCACGGTTGAAATCGATGGCGCAGGCCCGTGGTTTACCTTTGGTCGCAACCACTGGTGGCCGATGCTGGCACCGGCACCGCCGCTGATTCCGCCGGCAACGCCTGCCAGTGGTACCGCCATGTCCATTCAGGACACGGTCGACTGGCTGTCGGCTGGCCCGCAGGCGGTCACCAGTACCACCGGTGCTGCCAAGTCCAAGTCCAACCCGGTACAGTTTGAGTACTCGATGATGCCGGAGTGGCTGGATCTGAGCAAGTCGGTGACCTTCGAGCACAACTATCAGCTGACCGAAACGGTGGGCGATACCGAGATCGGCGTGGGCAAGTTCTACCTGAACATGAACCACACCCCGTCGTCGCGCTTGAAGATGTATAACTTCGATCCGCTGCACCATGACATCGCGGTCTGGTCGATCCACTGATCGGGCTATGTTGTAACATCGCTTGAAATATGCCGAGGGTTTGATGCTTCGGTAACCAGGCTCCGCCGGACCTTATGGTCCGGCGGAGTTTTTTTTAACCTGGTTGAACGAAACAACAGGTAAACTTGAAGGTCAGAGTTCAAGATGTTTTACAAAAAACGGGAGTATTTTTTATGCAACCTTACGGAGTAAGCGGACTGCTGACCTGGGTGCTGGCCGGTATTGTGTCTGTCTCGTTTGGAACAAGCCAGGCGTTGGCCCAGGGAAAGGACTATAGAACAGTTGATCAGAGTTATGTGATCCCGGATGTTGAGCTGACCAATGCAAAAGGGCAAGTAGTGAACCTGCCCGAATTGATTCTGGATGATGAAAACACCTTGGTCAGTTTCATCTTTACCAGTTGCCCCGGTATTTGCCCGATGATTACCTCCAACATGGTGCGTGCTCAACCGGCGCTGGACGAGATTCATCCGGATTACAAGATCATCCTGGTATCGCTGGACCCGCAGTACGACACGCCGGAACGCCTGGATGCGTATTCGAAACGGTTCAAAACCGGCGACAAGGTGCATTTTCTAACCGGTGCGCGAGCGGATGTTTTCAAGGTACTGCAAAGCTTTGATGCAATGTATGAAGGTTCGAACAAGATGAACCACCAGCCGACCACGCTGATGCGCCGCCCCGATATCGCAAACTGGAGGCGGGTTGAAGGTTTGATCGGAAGCGAGACGCTGATCGAACAATATGAATTGTTTGTCCGGCGCGATGCGGATTCCACCGCCAGCCGGCACTGAAGAGATCAAACCAATGAAATTGAATGACATGGGCTTCAGGGGCCTTGGCTTTGGCATGTTGGCGATGTTGCTGCTAAGTGGCGACATCCAGGCAGGCGATGTTGATGCGGGTGAACGGCTCTATCGTTATGGAATCCAGGCGTCCGGCCAGCCGGTCGAAGCGCTCGGCTTTGGCGATGTACCAATCAAGGGTAACCAGGCGGCTTGTATCCAATGCCACCGGCGCAGCGGCTACGGCTCTTACGAGGGTGGCTATTACATCCCCCCGATCACCCAGCCCTACTTGTTCGCCGGGCGCAAGATTACCCGCGATGATCGATTTCGCGCGCAATTCTATCAAGCTCAGGATGCGATGTTTCTGCACCAGGTCCGGCGCTTTCGAAACCGGCCGCCGTACACGGTCGAAACGCTCGGGACCCTGATGCGAACCGGCGTTGACCCGGTCGAGCGTCAGGTTGAGGAATTGATGCCGCGCTACGAACTGTCCGAGCACGACCTGGCCAACCTGGCGGCCTACCTGCAGACCCTGTCGATCGAGATTTCGCCAGGTGTCAGCGACGACTACGTTGAAATCGCAACCATTCTGCACACCGATGTACCGCGCGGCGAGCGCGATGCGATCGTCGGCGTGATGGACAGTTTTGTTGAATGGTACAACGACCGCACACTCGGCGACCTGGCACTGTCGGGTCACTCGATCTATGGCTCGAGCCTGTATACGCGCTACTCACGCTTGTATAACCTCAATGTGTGGGAAATCAGCGGGCCCAGCGATACCTGGGCCGATCAATTGCAGGCTCACTACGACAGGCATCCGGTTTTTGCGCTGGTCAGTGGGAAGGTTCCCGGAGACTGGAGTGAGATCGGAAAGTTCAGCGACCGTCTGGAACTGCCGACGCTGTTTCCGATCACCGACGTGCCGCATGAATTGCCAGACCTGGGCGGCTACACGGTGTACTTCAATCGCGGCGTGTACCTCGAGGCCGAGATCATGCTGGAGTGGCTCAACGAGCAGGAGGGTGATCGAGTCGTCCAGCTGTTTGAGGACACGCCCGAAAGCCGCAAGTCGGCCGCACACTTTGAGGAGGTTGCACAGCGTCGCGCCGCTGATCTTTCGGTCGCGAGCCTTCAGGTCGAAGATCTGGCCGCCGGAAAGGCCAGTCTGCCCGAAGGCGTCGATCATCTGATTGTGTGGCAGAACAACCCGGATGCGTCGCAATTGGCGCAATGGCAGAGTCGCAGTGGCGCGACGCATGTGTTGTTGCCCGACGACGCGGTTGAGGTGCTGGCGCAAGCGCCAGACGCCGAAGGCATCGAAGGCCTGCTGTTTAGTTACCCGCGCGTGCTCGATCAGGAATACTATCCCGAGCGCTACCGGGCGCGTGGCTGGTTGAATTCGCGTGGCCTGGACTTTGAGGCTTCGCGGGTTCAATTCAGCACGCTGTACGCGATGATGATGTTCCGTGACGCGTTCATGCACATTCTGGACCATTATCATCGAGACTTTCTGCTCGAAATACTGGAGCATGAAATCCAGGGTAGCCCGAACCCGGGGTTGTATCCCGATATGGAGCTCGGTGCCCGCCAGCGCTTTGTTTCAAAAAGCGGCTACATGGTGCAACTCGACAAAAGCGTGCCGGGCGGCGTCAGCGTTGTGGGGCGCAGGATTGCACCGTAGCGGCCCAGGCGTGTTGAACCGACGTACATCACAGAAGCCCGGCCTTGCGCCGGGCTTTTTCGATCTCGCCGGTGGTGAATAAGGCTGGATAAAGGCTTTCCTGATTAGGCACGTGTTCCCGCTATTCTTAAAAGCGAACCACAGATTACGCAGATTTCCGCAGATTATTGAATCGAGGGCTTTTGTCCAGGGCGGGGATCGCTGTCGTCAGGGTTATTTGAAAGCAGTCAATAATCTGCGCGAATCTGCGTAATCTGCGGTTCCATGGTTTTGCTGTCCCGGCCTGGCTGACTAGGAGCCTGTCGGATTTAACGCTGATCTACTGCGGAAAAGCCGGATTGGGCCAGATTTCCCGCTCTTTTTCGTTAAATAGGCCCACTATTCGCCTCAAAAGATCGAAAAATCTGGCTCCA
>JAIVHD010000258.1 GCA_020201235.1 Lysobacteraceae bacterium | reverse complement strand
CGTAGCTCAGTCAGCGTTTGGTGATTCAAGCTGCGAGCGTCGTTCTTAGGCGCTTTCTGTGTCATGCCGCTATTATACTTCAGGCATTGTCTTATGTCTAGACTAATATGAGACAGTTAATAAATGCTGATGCTTCAATGAGGCCCCGCATGCTTGCGGGGAATAACCGATTCGCTTGGCGATTCCCTCCGACGTAGGCATACCGCTTCAATGAGGCCCCGCATGCTTGCGGGGAATAACTGCAGGTCACCAGCGCGCAGGCGTCCGAGTACTGCGTTGCTTCAATGAGGCCCCGCATGCTTGCGGGGAATAACGAAGATGACACATACGTTTATCTCGCCTCGACATGGGGCTTCAATGAGGCCCCGCATGCTTGCGGGGAATAACCAGCCTCGTCACCGGCGCGCACTATTCAGTCTTTCCTCGCTTCAATGAGGCCCCGCATGCTTGCGGGGAATAACCTCGACGGCGAGGCCGTAGCGGGTGGATTTACTGTCACGGCTTCAATGAGGCCCCGCATGCTTGCGGGGAATAACGTGGCGGCATGAGCAGGCATCAACGGACCGTAGCCGAGCTTCAATGAGGCCCCGCATGCTTGCGGGGAATAACGACGGCAGCGAATACCGCGTCGATTGCCAATAGCAATGCTTCAATGAGGCCCCGCATGCTTGCGGGGAATAACTTTGAAGCGACCCGCGACAGCTATCAAGTTATGCGAGCTTCAATGAGGCCCCGCATGCTTGCGGGGAATAACTGACCCAGGGCGAGCAAATCTCGCGCAAGGCATTCTTGCTTCAATGAGGCCCCGCATGCTTGCGGGGAATAACAGCCCATCAACGGCTTGAAAGTCGCGTTCCGGGTGATGCTTCAATGAGGCCCCGCATGCTTGCGGGGAATAACGTTCGGAAATGAACTGATCCCTGTCGTCAAAGACATGAGCTTCAATGAGGCCCCGCATGCTTGCGGGGAATAACTGACGATCACCTGCGCACGCTACTGCACTCGAACCCGCTTCAATGAGGCCCCGCATGCTTGCGGGGAATAACGAAAAACTGTCCGCCGTCATGCTGTTAATTGCCTCGCTTCAATGAGGCCCCGCATGCTTGCGGGGAATAACAGGAGTTATATGCGCCCAAGAGGGTCCAGTAGCTAAGCTTCAATGAGGCCCCGCATGCTTGCGGGGAATAACCAGTTGAGTGCCGCTATTTCCACTTACGCCTCCGAGCGCTTCAATGAGGCCCCGCATGCTTGCGGGGAATAACTCGCCGGCAGTAATGTCGCTGCGATAGTTGTTCTCGTCGCTTCAATGAGGCCCCGCATGCTTGCGGGGAATAACCACCAACTGAGGATCTGAACCATGCTTGCAGAATTTGCTTCAATGAGGCCCCGCATGCTTGCGGGGAATAACGCAATTTGTGGGACGACTCACTCGAAGTCGTCTTTAAGCTTCAATGAGGCCCCGCATGCTTGCGGGGAATAACCGCGCCCGAATCAATTTTATCGACGGACTTCTGCTCAGCTTCAATGAGGCCCCGCATGCTTGCGGGGAATAACCGAACAGCGCCTTGGCCGTCTGCAATTCTGGTCCGGCTTCAATGAGGCCCCGCATGCTTGCGGGGAATAACAGCCCACTCTGGCCGCCCTGATTATAAGGCTTTCGGGCGGCAATTTCGAGGGGTGGGCGGATTTGGTGGCCGGGTTGCGCCGATGCTCTGGGTTTCGCGCTTGCATCATCGTTTAACACCTTGTTTTAAATGATCTATTTCCGCTGCGAGCGCTGCCGGGGTTTTTCGCGCCACTGGAGCGCTCGCGCGATCGGGGCCGCGTTTCGCGGTCCGGGTGTTGTTTTGCCGGCTTGCCGGCCGGCAACGGGTTTGTTACCGACTATACGATGATCGGGCCGCGTTGTACAGTTTTGTAGGCTTTGCCGAGGCTGGTGACTTTTGGGTCTACATTGTCGGCCACGCCGACGTCGATGATCACCAGATGGTCTTGTTTGTTGCTGATGATTTCATCAAGCATGGCGATGAGTTCTGCATGGCGGGCACGGTTCAGTCGGCACTGGAAGATGGATAGTTGCAGCCATTCGCCGTAGCCTTTCATGATGCGGAAGACCTGACGCCAGCGCTTGGCGTCGCTGATGTCGTAGGCGACGATGTAGAGGTGTTCCCGTTCCATGCTCGTCGTCTTCGCTGTCGGGCGTGTCACCGGAAGCATCAGCGGTCTTGTTGCCGCTTTGCGGCTCGGCCAGCTTGCCGCCGGGCTGGTCGACTTTCCGGTGCACCCAGCGGCCGTGCACGGTATCGCCGGAATCGGCCCATTCGCCCTGCACCCATTCAAGATAGGCCAGTCTCGGGCAATATTCATATTCGTTGACCATGCGCACCGGCAGCAGCGGCAGATCGCCGGAAAGCTCCGGAAACGGCAGTGGAAGTTCGCTTTGAGTGCCTTGCGGCCCGGTTCCTGATTCAGTCATCGCCATCTACCTCCATTTGGAAATTCGGCCCGGGAATTTGCGCCTCGCCCGCCATCCCGATTACGACACCTGCAATTCATTCGCGCTTGTAATACAGTATGTGTACATTTCGCAACACATTCTGCAATACCGATGGCCAATATCAGCGTCCGTCTGCCGCCCGAGATCGAGCGCGACCTGGAAGAAGAAGCCCGTCTGACCAAGCGCAACCGCTCCGATGTGGTGCGCGAAGCGGTGGGCGAGTATCTGACACGTAAGCAGAAGGAGCGGATCATCGAGGAAATGCGGCAGGCCGCCCGGGTGTTGTATTCCAATCCGCAAGCCCTACGCGAGGGGAGCGAGATCGCTGAAGAAGGTCTGGAGGACTGGCTGGAGAGCATTGAGCGCGAAGAACGTGCCGCCGGAATCGATCCCGACCAGAAGTGGTGGGATTGAGAATGCAACGGGGCGAGATCTGGGTCGCGAGCTTCAAGCCATGGCGTGGCATGGAGGTCGGCAGGGCGCGCCCGTGCGTGATTGTGCAAGCCGACTGGCTTACCGCTGAAACGGCCGGCACCCTCATCGTGCTCCCATTGACCTCGCAACTCTGGGCCGGCGCGGACCCGCTTCGCGTTGAGATCCGTCAACGCCGACGACTGCAAAAATCCTCCTGGGTGATGATCGATAAGATTCAGGCCCTGGATAGCGGCCGATTCCGCGACGGACCGCTTGGCGATCTGGATGACAGCGAAATGGCCGTGATCGAGCAGAAGCTCAAAGCGGTGCTGGGGATGATGTAGCCGAATCTCCATCATAATTCCCGTCATATTCACCACCCTTCCTACTGCGGCGCCACCAGACCACCCTGCGTCTGCGGCGTTTCGCTCGCTCGGGCATTCTCAACGTACTGACGAGTACGCTTGCGGTGCACTCGGTCGCGATCCACTACAGCCGCAGGGCCTGGCGACCCCTCGCAACGCAAGCGTGGCGCATAAGGCGGGACAACTTCGCGCACCGTCCAGTCGATGCGTTCAGCCGTGTTTTCGCCAATGCCCTCCAGTTGCGCCCATTCCCCGGCCGATGCGCTGATGGCCGACCGAATGTTGCCGAAGTGGTCAATCAGGCGTGCCGCGCGCGTAGGACCGATACCGGGCAGGCTCTGCAAGACATGGTGCTGGAGGGCGCGCTTGCCACGCGGTCGCCGGCCCTTGCGCGGTAAGCCACCGCGCACCACGGCGCGGTGCTGGCGCGCCGCGTAGGCCAATGTGTTCACAGTATCGGATGCATTCCGCGTGCGCAGTACGGGTAAACCCAGAATCAGATTGACATGAACCAGCGCACCCTGGATTGCCTCCCACGACATCTGCGTTGTTGCCAAATCCCGGCTTGTACCTTCCAGAATCAGTGCGGGCCAGAGCTCGTCCTGCTCCACCAGCCGCAAGGCTTGATGAAACAACCGGCCGCTGATGATCGAGTGAACGAGATCGGACAAGGTCTTGCGCTCGAATAAGAAACGCGAATCAACCCGATAATCGCCGACTGCAAGACGCTGCACCTGCACCGCAAAACGATCATCAGTGCGCAATGTCGATAGCACGCCTGCGCGGCATTCGCGGTCGTCGACAACGATCTGGATTTGCGGCCGGGCCGGCCCGTTCACGATATTTTCTTCCCAAGGTTTGACTTGAGCCAATCAAGTGCTCCGGGTGTTTTTTTCCAGATTGCCTTGTAGTCGGCGGCATAGGCGACAGCTTCGCGGTCGTCACCAAACCCGAGTGTATCGGGCAGATCTTTTGGGATTTGCCGCCGACCCAGCAGGTATGCCGGCACAAATGAATTCTTCATCCGCGCGGTATCGAGCAACTCGCTCGCGGCGGATGTGGGGCCCTGTCGGCGAAAGGCCAGCAACGCCCGGCTGTATGCCCACTCGGCGATGCTGTCGTCGGAATATTCATTGATGACCTGCATGGCATCGTCGTCGCGGTCGGCTTGCAAAAACCAATGCACCAGGAAATAGCGATTGCCCTGGTGGTCCAGGGGGTCGAGTCGTAGCAACTCTCGGAGATGCCCGACAGCTTCGTCCAACCGCGCCAGTTGCTGCAGCACCCGCGCCAAGCCGGCGCGCGCGCGCATGTAGGGCCGGGTTTCGAGAATGCCCCAGAAGTGTCCAACGTCCTCGGTGAAGGCTTCCTCGCCCAGTGCGCGTTGGCCTGCGGCTACGCCGGCGGCATAGAATTCGCGCTTCTGCTCAAGCGTCTCGGCGAGCGCGTTGGCCAGAATGACCCAGGCATCGGCGCAGTCGGGCCAAAGCTTAAGCGCCCGCCGAGCCCGATCAACCCGGGTTTTGGACACATTGGTTTCCCAAGCAGAATACACCAGCTCCTGAGCCAGGTCTTCGGGTCTGGATCGCGAACTCTCCACCGGCCCCATGGAGTCAAGGCGGCCTTCCAAGCTGCTAAATGAAGGCGGCGCCACTTGCGACGAACGCGTGCGTCTGCGCGCAGCGGGCTTGCGACTGTTTTTGCCTTTTTGCTTGTTGGGTGATTTGGGCATTGAATGCTCGCTTTGATCAAGATTCATCCGGCCTGCTGAAAAAACGGCTACGCTACATCGCGCCTACCGGCTATGAAATGCAATGGTGAATAATCCGGGTTCAAGGTTCGACTTTAGCCAAGCCTTCGCCCCCGGCGTCAAAATTGTGTTTACCCCGGCTTATTCACCACCCGGTCGTCGCGAGGCGGTTCCAGGTTCTGTGGCTGCGGCGTTTTGCGACCGAGCGCACCGGAGGCGTACTTGCCTGTCCGGTGAGGATGCGCGACCGAGCAAAACGCCGCAGACGCAGGGCCTGGGGGCGCCGCAGTAGATCGGGTGGTGAATAAGCCGGGTTTACCGCCCAAAATGACAAATTCGTCTTTCTGGCCCTTTACTGCCGGTGGGCGAAATGGTCCCTTTCCGGGCCAGACAAAATGCGTCGCGTAAGCCTGTTCAAGTTTCTTCTCCCCGGTCTTGGTGAAACGTAGTGCCTGGCTCTGCCCCTTGCCCCAGCGCCGGTAGTCCGTCCAGGACGGCTTGAGATTCAGGTCGTGCGCGTGAAAGCCGAGAATCCTGAGCAGTCTCGACAATCGGGTCAGGTTGCCGCGTATCACGCGCTCCAGGTACGGAACCCGGCCATGCCGCCAATCGACAAGCTTGTCGCGGTCTAGCAAATCCATGCGCACCAGCACCTCAACCGGCACCACCACCTTTTCATGCTCAAGAATCGAGGCCACGGCCCGGACAATCTTCGGATAGAGCGGGTCATCGCGATAGTTTGAAAGGTTGACCATTGTTACTCAGCGTTTAGGAAGCAGAGCGCCCTTGACCACGAGCGATGAACCAATCGCTCCGCACACCGGCTCGTCGAAAATGGGGATCGCTTGAACGGGGTACCCAGGCAGGTCGGGAAGGGATAGTGGTCGCGAATTTCCTTGGGCAGCGTAACCTGCCCCTGTTCACTCAACCGCACCTGATGCATGGCACCTTCCTCATCATAACTGGCTTCTATGAGTTATCAGTTTCCTGGAACAGCCCCAGACCATAATGACACCCAAACCCCAGCGCCAGCGGTCCGGTAATCGGTTCGTTGAATATCAGCTTCCAGAAGCTGCCGTGGGTATCCGGTTGGGTCAGGCCGCGCTTGTTGCGGAAGCGATACGGTGTAGCCGATTGCCACGTAGTCGCGCGATGGGTCAGCGGTTGGCCGACCTCCAGGCCACCGATGTTTTCCAGGATCAGGCGCCATTCGCCGCCGTCTCGGCTCCAGATGCGGTTGAGTTTTTCAAGCACACGGCGTTGTTGGTCGTCGATACCAAGGGGTACATGTACCAGAACGCGATCGAGACAGCCGTCGCCGTCGGAGTCCCACGGCAGATAAAAGGCATGACCGTGTCGGTTGCCTTCGGGCATGTCATGGCCCGAAAAAATAGCGGGAATATGGCCCGCGCCGAATAGGCGTTTAGCCTGTCCCATGGCCGCCCGACGCATCAGCTCGCCAATGCGCAAACTGTCTTCTACGCGCGGAAGTGGCTTGCCGATCACGATGAACTGCGCGCTGGTGACCGCCGGTCGTTTGCCCTTGTGAATCACGCGAACGGGACGCAGCGCATCGACAGGGCGCAGATAGCTGACCTTGCGCGCGGCAGGCGGTTGATTCCAGCCCTGCTTGCGCAGGTCGGCGGTGTCCACGGACAGGGCATCGAGCAGGTTGTCGGGCAGGGTCTTGGCCAGCTTCTTTGCACTCTTTTTGTCGTTAAGGAAACGCTCGCGAAGCGACTGGTATTGGCAATTGGGCAAGGGCGCGACCAGGGTGATGGTTTCGCCTTTCAGTTCGCCGGTTTCCCGATCCAGCGCATCGGTGTCTGGCTTACAGTTGGGCACTGGTACTTCGCTGACGCGCCGAGCCTCCACCCAGGATTCTGCGCGACCCAAGTAGCCTATTGCGGCCAGCAGTTCGTCCAGCAAGCCGACCTGCTCGTCGGGTAAATCGATGTCTGTCCAGATCACGGTCAGTGGCGCTTTCCGGTCGACAGAGATAAAGGCATCGAAGACGAGCGAGGTCTTGCCGGCAGCGGCTTGAGGCATGTAGTGGCGTGTATGACTGTGACTGGCGGTCGGGAGCGCGTACTCGGGAAGCTCCAAGGACAGCGATTCGATTAAACCGAGCAGCGTCGATTGCGTGTATCTCCCGGAAAGTTTGACCTTGTGATGCCAGGTGGCGATCAGCGCCCGCAGAATGCGCCAGGGCTCCGGTGGCCAGGCCACCGCGCCCTCGTTAACATGCCGATCCCAGGGCGTTGCGTGGTAGCGTCCGGCGGGAAAGCTGAAGGACAGCGCGAGCATGGCTTACTTCCTGTAGGTAACGGTGGTTTGCTCATAATTTGCGTCCGCACTAGCGGCCTTGATGAGGCCAGGCAGCGCCAGTTTCAAATCGTCCAATTCGGGTAATTCGAAGTCGTTCGGGCGCTTGATATCGATGTTCTGGTATTCCAGGTCACAAGCGGTGCGAAGGCGCAGACCGGTTTCCAGGAAGGCGCGAATTTTGTAGAGCGCGAGGCCGATCAGCATTTCGTACGCCGATTGCGAAAAGCCGTAGCCGCGAAACTGTGCCAGATCGAGATTGAAGTAGGCGTTGATTTCTGGAGCGACGAATTCATCGCGGGCGAAAGGCACGTTGCCGAAGCCCTTGGCCGTGTCTCCCTTTGGGTTGACAGCATCGTTC
>JAIVHD010000035.1 GCA_020201235.1 Lysobacteraceae bacterium | reverse complement strand
CGCTGGATCAGCTGCAGCAATGGGCCGCGCTGCCACTGGGTCTGGAACCCACGCTAACGCCGGACCCGGCCCGGTTCGAATTTCTACTGAGCGACGACCTTGCCAACCTCAATACAGACGTCTACCTCCATATCAGCGAGAACATCCTCGACAACATCGACGGCGAAGGCCAGCCGCGATTCGACAGCATTACGCTGCGCATCATGGGCAAATCCGTCGAAAGTCTCGGACTGGGCGAAATCCCCGGCAGCGAAGACCCCTTGTGGCTCGAGCCGGGCAACGAAGCGCCGCCGCTTTCGACCTTCGCGCCGGTAACCGGCGTGCCCGTGGCAATCAACGACCTCGCGGTAACGCTTGAAGATGAACTGGTCAACGTGAACGTGCTCGCCAACGATCTTCTTGACGGCGCGCTGGTCGACCCGACCCTGGCCGAAGTCAATATCGTCAGTGCCCCGGCCAACGGAACCGCCGAGGTGGTCCTGGCCAACCAGACGATCGATTACACGCCGGCGGCCGGCTTTACCGGCGACGATACGTTTACCTACACGGTCACGATCATGGGCGAGATCTCCAATCTCGCCACGGTCAAGGTCACCGTGAACCCGTCGCCCATCCCGGATGCGCCGATTGCGGCCAACGATTCGGCCGTGACGTTCCAGGCCACGCCGGTTGCGATCAACGTGCTGGCCAACGACACCATTTCCGGAGGCCCGATCCCGGCCGGCGCGGTACTTGAGGTGGTCGACAGCCCGGTCAACGGCCTGGCGACCGCAACGGTGGTCGGCGACCAGATCGTTTACGACCCGAGAGACACGCCGCCGGAAACCATTGATGTGTTCACCTATCGGGTGACAGTCGACGGCGTACCTTCGAATCTGGCGCTGGTGCTTGTTCGCGTCGACGACAATGCCGATCAGATCTTTGCCGATGGTTTCGAGGGTGAGGGTTCGGTGGTTTTTGCACCAGACGTCTCCCGCGTCGGTGAGGATATCGAGATTGCGCTTCGTGCAGCGCAGGATGCGAACCGGCTCGCGCTGCAGTTCTCGTGGCCGACCAATAAGAACTATGCCGGCTTGCTGCATGATCTTCGTGCGCTGGACGGCACCGGCGAATGGGTCACACCCCTGGCCAACATCAGCGGTGACGACCCGAACCGGGTAAACGAGGATCGCGTTTCGATCATTTTCGGCACCGAAAACGGCGGTGCACTCGGATTGGAGTCGGAATATTTCGGCTGCTTTCAAAGCTGCCATGCAGACATGAACGGTATGCCCCAAGCCACCGTGGATGCCCGTCATTACGTGTTGCCGCTGGATGCCGGGCAGATCGGAACGTATCAGTCCGATATGTGGCACTGGCGCGGCTCGCGCTCCGGGCCGATGGGGTTTGCCGAGGATACCTGGGTCCGTTCGCATGACTTCGGCACCGGCGGACAGGGCCGACAGCGCGACGCTATCGGACCGGACGGTAATCTTCGTAACAATCAAAGTTTCGACACCGAGCACAACGTTACGGTGGAGGGGCAGACATTAACGGTCAAGCTACCGTCTCTGGTCTATGACCCAGGCCTTAACAGCGGCTTCTACTTTCTCAACGATGGTGCTCAACTAATCACCGAAGATACCATCGGCAATCTTTTCTCCAGCCAGACCATCGGCAAGATGGAGGCCGGAACGCTCCAACATCAATTGATTACCAACGGCGATCTGGCGAATGCAATCGCCGTCGCCAACCTGGACGCAGCAGCCCGCGACGAGGTTGCGAGACAGGCGCTGGCCGGAGGAGTCATCAACCGACCGTTCTTGAATGACGACACAGTCGGAACAAGCGACCAACACGACATTCGTTCGCTCCGTCGATTCAGCAATGAAAGATGGACGGTAACCCTGATCCGAGAACTCGACACCCAATCGGATTTCGATACCGATTTATCCATGCTGGATTTACAAAACTACCCTATGGCATTTGCCGTGCACGACAGCAACGACGGCGGATTCTCACATCAAGTATCAATCCCACTCACGCTCGGCGCGGCTGGTGATATCGAACCGACGGTGGTCGACAACATTGATGATGTCAACTGGTTGGGTATACAACCGCTGGTGACGACATTGTTCAAGCCTGGCAACAATATGTCGTTCGAGTGGCTCAACGACAATCCGGCAGGCCACCCCGTTGCTGTGGATGCCACCTGCAGCAGTTGTCATTTCCTGGCCTCCGTAGACCACCCCAACGGGGCGCGACCGCCGGGCTCGTGCCTGGGCTGTCACACCGGCGGCGGGCGAGCCGCCCTGGTATGGGAATACGCGCCGCTTGAGCAGTAGAAAGTCGCTTGCGGCAACAGGGCAAGAAGAACCGCCCGAGCTCAGCCCCGCCGGGCTTCCTTGAAGCAAGGCAATTCGCCGACATCCTGGCCTGAAATCTCGATTAAACGCGCCAGATCCAGAATTTCGATGTCACGGCGATTAATGCGGATCACTTTGGTTTTTTGAAGCTCGGCCAGAAGACGGCTGACGGTTTCGCTGGCAACTGCAAGAAAATTCGCGATTTCCCAACGTGCCATGTCCAGCGTTAAAATGCGTTGAGGCCCGACAGTGATCTCGACGCGCCGAAGCAACGTCTGCAGAAACAGCGCAAGCCGTTCAATTGCCGGCCGAGCACTCATCATTACGATGTGTTCCTGTTCAAGCAGAAATTCGCGACCGATTATATTCATCAACCGCATACGCAAGCTCGGAAACTCCGATGCCAGGGTATCGAGCCGGGCATATGGAATCCTGCACAACTGGCTTTCCACCAATGCCTGGGCATTGCAACGATGACGACTGTCCGCCACGCCATCCAGCCCCAGCAGCTCACCGGGCAGATGAAAGCCCAGAATCTGCATGTCACCGTTCGGATTGGACGACCACGTCTTCACAGCGCCCTTCCGGATCAAATAAAGATGCTGAAACGGCGCGTTCTCCAGATAGGCGAACCCGTCTTTAGGAACAGGCGAAGAGGAAAAGATTGAAAACAGCTTGTGCTGATCGACCCGATCCAGCGATGCCGGCAGACACATCTGGCGCATATTGCAAACTGAGCAATGCGATAAAGCCCCGGCAATATTGGCGGCCGAACCGATATTCTGATTCAATTGATCGACCCATTTGAAAACAGTCTCAGAGTAGCATGGCGTGGAGCGTCGTTTTTGAGCTTACGAATACAATCAGACGTATTAGTAAAACACCAAACCCGGCTTATTCACCATCCCTTTGCTGTGGCATCGTCAGCCCCGGCGTCCAGGGCGTTTTGTTCGCGCCGCATCCGAAGCGAAGCGGCGGATCGTCTCGCAATTTTTGCGAGGGCTCTCGTCGGCTACGATTTGCGCACGATTTGATCGGTACGGCGGCGACCCCGGGCATGCTCAAACCCCGGTAGACTCGCGTCCATGCGCGATCCAAGGCAGGACAAGATCGGCCACAAGACCGGCGCCAAGCCCGATAACAGCGCCCGCGACCAGTATCTCGACGCGCTGCGTGCCGGCGCGCTGATGGTGGTGGTGTTCGGCCACTGGCTGGCCACGCTGCCGCGGCTGGAGGATGGCCGCATGGTAGATACCGAGCACCTGCTCAAGGTCTGGGAGCCGGCCGGGCTGCTGACCTGGCTGGTTCAGGTGGTGCCGCTGTTCGTGTTCGTCTCGGCCGCAGCCAGCACCGAGGGCACAGCAAAGCGTTTGCATCACGGCCACCGGCAGTTGCACTGGTGGGCCGGGCGCGCGCTGGCGCTGGCGCGCCCTACCGCAACCTACCTGGGCGCGATTGCCGTTTTTGCCTTGCTTTCGATCTACACGGGCGGACGCCTGCTCGGGCCGCTGAACCAGTCGCTGACGATTCACCTGTGGTTCCTGGTGATGCTGCTGATCGTCCAGGCGCTGTTGCCGGCAAGCGTGGAGGCCGACCGCAAGTTCGGACTGGGCGCGGTGTTCGCGCTGGTCGGCATCGCATTGATCGTCGACCTTGTGCGCGCCGGCCTGGCCGGGCCCGGCGGCGTGTTGCAACTTGGCCAACGTGTGGTCGACAGCGCCGGAACACCCCTGGGCGCGGTCGGCTGGATCAACGCGTTCGCGGTGTGGCTGCTGCCGCAGCAGCTGGGCATCGCCTGGAAGCGCGGCCGCTTTCGCGGCGCGTGGATGGGCGCAGGGTTGATCGTGCTCGGCATCGTCTGGCTGGCCGCGACGGTGGCCAGCGGTTATCCCACGGCCATGGTCGGGTTCGACCTGGAAGGCCGCAGCAACATGCTGCCGCCCACACTGGCGCTGATCGGCGTGATGTGGGTGCAGGTCGGTGCGGTGCTGGTGATGGCAAGACCTGCGCGCTGGTTGCTGGATCGCGAGCGCATCGCCGGCGCGGTGAAGCTACTGTGCGCGCTGGGCATGCCGCTGTACCTGTGGCACAAGCTGGCCGAATTGCCGGCGGCCTGGGTGGGCGAACGCCTGGGCGTGCCCATCGACGCCGGGGTGCCGGGCACCACCGGGTTCTGGCAGGGCCGGCTGTGGTGGATTGCGCTGTGCGCGCTGATGGTCGTCCCGGTGGTCGCCGCGGTGGTGGCGTTCGAGATCCGTCGCAGTCGGAACGTGTCTTCGGCCACCGCCACGCTGCCCATCCTGGCCGGAGGCTTTGCGCTGCTCGCCGGGCTGGCGGTCAGCCTGCTGCTGGGCGCCCTGCCCGGCGCGCTGATCGGCGTGGTGCAGGTGCTGGTTTCATCGTGGCTGTTGCGGGCGCGATAGCGTCGCGTTACCGTCCGGCTTCAGGCGCGCTACCGGAGGGCTTCGCGAACCCGGCGCGCCAGCTCCCGGCGCAAGTATGGCTTGCTGAGCAACTGGACGCCGGGATCGAGTCGGCCATGATGCACGATGGCATTTTCAGTGTAGCCCGAGGTAAACAGCACCCTCAGTCGCGGCTTGACCGCTTTTGCCATTTCGGCGAGCCTGGAACCATTGATCCCCCCGGGCATTACAACATCGGTAAACAGCAGATCGATTGATTCGCCACTCTTGATAACTCCCAGCGCCTCCATACCGTTCGGCGCCTGCAGTACGCGGTAACCCAGGCGCTCGAGTTCGGATACGACAAATTGTCGCAACGGTTCATCGTCCTCCACCACCAGAATGGTCTCGTGGCCGGTCACGTCGGCCGAATCGGAACGCGCGTCGTCGACCGCCTCGGCGGGCCCACGGAAACGCGGCAGGTAAAGGCGCATGGTCGTGCCTTGTCCCGGCTCGGAATAGATCTTGATGTGGCCTCTCGATTGCTTGACGAAGCCATACACCATCGAAAGGCCCAGGCCCGTGCCCTTACCCGTTTCTTTGGTGGTAAAGAAAGGCTCGAAGACCCGGCCAAGCTGGTCGGCCTCGATACCGGTACCGGTATCTGAAACCGCAATCATCACGTAATCGCCCGCCTCGACCTCGTCGTGCTGATCCGCATACACCTCGTCGAGCGCATGGTCGCTGCTTTCGATGGTCAATCGCCCTCCCCCCGGCATTGCATCGCGCGCGTTCAGGCACAGGTTCAGCAGCGACGATTCAAGCTGGGTCGGGTCGATCAGCGCTGTCCAGGACGCCCGTGTGAAAAACTGGAGTTCGACATCCTCCCCCAGCGTTCGGCCCAGCAGATCCCTGACCCCGCCCAGCAGTTCGTTGACGTCGATCGGCCGGGGCTGAAGCGGCTGCTGGCGCGAGAATGACAGCAACTGGTGGGTCAACTTGGCGCCACGGCTCGCGGCGCCTGTGATCATGTCGACCAGGCCGCGCAATTCCGGTTGACCATTGACGGCCTCCGAGAGCTGCTCGGCATTGCCGAGGATTACGGTCAGCAGATTATTGAAATCGTGCGCAATTCCACCGGTCAACTGGCCGACGGATTCCAGCTTCTGCAAATGGCGTACCTGCGCTTCGGCCCCGATCCGATCGGTGACGTCGTGGATCAGGGAGAAGACCGAGATCAGCCCGCCTCCGGCATCTTTCAGGATCGAGTTGTACCACTCGCAATACAGCACCCGGCCATCGGCCGTGTAGTTGCGGTTGCAACTGATGTTTCTCGGTACCCGGCCACTGAGGAGATCGTCCATGACCTCGGTTACCGCATGCTGGTCGTCTTCATGGACGAACTGCCACGCCTCCGGACGCTTTCCGAGCACATCCTGCTCCGACCATCCAAACAGATCGAAGGCTCGACCGGACCAGAAACTGACCCGAAACTCCTGGTCCCACTCGACCACCGCCAGTGGCGAATTGCTGACATGAAAGCCGATCGTCTCAGCGACAGGCCGGCGCAGCGGTTACGCGCCGACACTCCATGCAACGGTCGGGGTCAGGAAGAATCGCGCGACGCGAACTTCGAAAGTCCGGCCGACTATGACTTCGCGATGTGCTCGCGGATGAACTTGAACAGTTCGCGATACGACTTGCTATGCCGGTCAGAAGGTGCGGCCATGGCGTCATACTTGCGCGCCGCGCGGACCAGGCTCCTGAGGTGCTGAGCGTCGCTGTCGGGATGCTCGCTCATCCAGCGGGTCAATGCGTCGTCGTCTGCAATCAGTTCTTCGCGCCAGCGCTCGTACACATGCTGTGCGCGGGCTTCGGCCTTGCTGCCCAGGGCGAAGTTCTCGACCGCTTTTTCAAACACCTGTACGTCCATGGTGCGAAGCAGGCGGCCGAGGTATTTTCGGTGGCGCTTCTTCGCACCGTGCGCGGAGATCGACGGGTAATCGCGGATCGCCTCGCGCAGGTCTTCGGGCATGTCGAGCGCGGCCAGGCGATTGGTCGGAAGTTCAGCCAGCGCCACGCCTAATTGCTGGCGCGCGTGGTCCTCGGCCTTGAGTGCGGTCTTGCTTGGACCGAAATCGATTTCCTCCTCATCGAGCGACGGTACCGGCTGACCGGCGGGGCGTTTCATTCTGGAGCGTCGTGCCATGGTGTCGAAACGGCTTTCGGATCAGATCGCAGTATATCCGTGCGCGCTTCTGGCAGCCTGTCAGACTTGACCGATCGCGAATCGCTGGTCTGACAAGCCGGCAGGTCGAGCTCAGGGTCTGATGACGTGTCCTCGGACCGGCTCCGTGCGGCCTTTGAGCATGTCACCAAGGATGTCTTTTGCCGCATCCAGCCCGCGGCCCTCGCTGATTTCGAGCAAGTGCTTGTCGGACAGATGCCGATAAAAAGCGATCGTAGCCTCGGTGACGCGCTCGTTGAAGGCACCCACACCCCAGTCCTTGTGGCGCTTTTCGATCCAATCGGGGGCAAAAAAGAACTCAGGCCGCGGGCCGGACATCTGGCGATCGGGCCTCGGCGGGACCAGCGACTGGGCCGCTCCGACGCTGCAATCATAGGCAAGGTTCGGTCCGAAACGTTGGTGGACCTTATGCTGGAGCCCGCTGTTGCCAGCGATATCGACATAAACCGTCGAGACGGCCGGATCGAGTCGCTCGAGCTCGTCATAGCTCAACGCGTCTTCATACAAGCCCGAGCTTTTGACAAATTCGCGATTTTCATGCGAGGTCAGCGCAATCGAGTTGATGTCGGACTGGCGCCGCAGACAAAACGCCGTAGCATAGGCCGTCTTGCTCGATGCGCTGGAGAACAGCAGCTGGCTTGCGCCGAAGAAATGGTTTGCGGCCAGAAAATCGGCCAGGCAGAACGCGGTTACGAACAGCGGTCGAAAAATTGCGTGCAGCGGCTCGGGTG
>JAIVHD010000034.1 GCA_020201235.1 Lysobacteraceae bacterium | reverse complement strand
TGCCGGCGCGACTCGGCGTTGCGTTTCTTGGCAAGGGAGCGGCCATTCCCTGCGAAACGCGCCTTGATTCGCACCGGCACAGTGGCTCTGAGTGTTACCTAATTAACCGCATGGCCCACTAGCCAGCGCTCCGTGATTTCCCGATCGGTGCACTGCCCGGGTCGTATTGGATCACTACGCAGCACCCCATAAGTAACGATTCCACGCGACGCTTTCAGGTAGCATAATCGGGGTATTTCGCGACCGCGCACAGCCGGTGAACCAGACTCGCGCCCAGGCGCGCGAAGCGCTCGTAATCAACGAACGGTTGCTGCGGCTTTCTGTCGGCATTGGGCGCGTTTGGGACCTGGAACAAGCCGTTGAGACGGGTGTCTAATTTCACATTGAACATTTTGCCAAATATCGAGCCGCAACCGGACACAACCACCTGTGGGCCGACCTGCCTGCACGCGCTGTACCGGCACTTTGGCGACGACTTCGATCTGCACGAAGTCATCGATACCATCCACCGCCTGGACCACGGCGGTACACTGGATGTTTTTCTGGCAAACCATGCACTGGCGCGCGGCTATTCGGCCGAGATTTACACCTACAACCTGCAGGTGTTCGATCCCAGCTGGTTTTCCGGCAAGGACCGCCTGGCGGAAAAGCTCGCCGCACAAATGGACGCCAAGCCCGGTGACAAGCAGCTCGGTATCGCCACCCGGGGTTACCTGGAATACCTCGACCTGGGCGGGCAAATCCGGTTTACCGACCTGACCCGAACGCTGATCCGTCGGCTACTGCGCTCCGGACACCCCGTTCTGACCGGTTTGAGCGCGACCTACTTGTATCGCTCCATGCGCGAATGGGGCCGAGATGACCAAGATGACGATATCCGCGGGCTGCCAGTTGGCCACTTCGTGCTGCTGACCCGCTACCATGCGGAGTCGCGCGAAGTCGAGATTGCCGACCCGATGCAGGAAAACCCCCTCGGCAGCCAGGTCGATAACGGAGCCGACGGGTACGCCGACAGTCAGAATTACCGCGTGCACATCGATCGGCTGATCGGCGCCATTCTGCTCGGCGCCATGACCTACGATGCCAACCTGGTGGTTCTTCATCCGCCACGCCCGAAGGATTGACCATGCGCCACCTCGTCGTCGTCGATTCGCCGGCCGCGCTGCCCGATGCGCTGCCGGATGTCGAAATTGTTGCAGCCCGTGAGTATCTGGCCGACCCGCGCTTTCCAGGTCTTAGAGGCGCGCGCGTCTACAACCTATGCGCCAGTTACCGCTACCAGGCCACCGGATACTACGTCTCGTTGCTAGCCGCGGCACGCGGCCACCGGCCCTTGCCATCGGTCGCGACCATGCTCGACCTGAAAAGCCCGCACGTAGTACGACTGCTTTCGGGCGAGCTACAGGGCCAGATCAGTCGCAGTCTGAAATCCATCCGGGGCGACCATTTCGTGCTCAGCATCTACTTCGGGCGCAACCTCGCCGCGCGCCACGACACGCTTAGCCGCGCGCTGTTCAAGCTTTTTCCGGCACCGTTGCTGCGCGCCGAGTTCACCTGGGTCGAAAACGAATGGATGCTCAAGCGTCTGGCACCGATCGGCTTCGCCGACGTACCCGAATCGCACCGCGAGTTCATGCATGGCGCGGCCGGACGTTATTTTGCAGGAGAGCGTCCGCGCAGCATTCAAACAAAAAAGACGCGTTTCGACCTGGCCATGCTGGCCAACCCGACCGAGGCGCATCCGCCGTCCGACGAGCGTGCCCTGCAGCGCTTTGAGCGCGCCGCAGCCGAACTGGACTTTTATGTCGAGCGGATTGGGCCAGACGACATCGGCCGTCTGGCCGAGTTCGACGCGCTGTTCATCCGCGAGACCACCGCAGTCAATCATCATACGTTTCGCTTCGCTCGCAAGGCCGCAGCCGAGGGGCTGGTGGTGATCGACGACCCGGATTCCATCCTCAAGTGCACAAATAAGGTCTATTTAGCCGAACTGCTGGCACGCCACAATGTACCGGCACCGAAAACCGTGCTGGTGCACCGCGACAATATCGACGAGATCGAAAAGCAGCTCGGTCTGCCGGTCGTGCTCAAACAGCCCGACAGCGCGTTTTCGGTAGGCGTGGTCAAGGTGCTGGAGGCGGCCGAACTCAAGCCGACGGTAAGAAAACTGCTCAAATCCTCGGAGTTGATCGTGGCCCAGGAGTTCCTGCCGACCGCGTTTGACTGGCGCGTCGGCGTGATGGACGGACGGCCGCTGTTTGTATGCCGCTACCACATGGCACGCGGCCACTGGCAGATCATCAATCACGGTGACGTCAAGGCTGCGGGCGCGGATGAAGGCAATGTCGATACCCTGGCGGTCGGCGAAGCACCCGACGCGGTGATCCGCACCGCAGTCAAGGCCGCAGGCCTGATCGGCAACGGCCTGTACGGCGTCGATCTCAAGGAAATCGATGGCAAGGTCATGGTCATTGAAGTCAACGACAACCCGTCGATCGACGCCGGCATCGAGGACGACGTGCTCAAGGGCGCGCTGTACCGCGAGATCATCGGCGTCATCCTCAAACGGGTCGAGGCAAGCAAACAAGGGGATGTCGCGGGTCGGTAGACGGTTTATGGTTTACGGAAAATCATCGCGCGCAAATTCATATGGACATGCCCGGCCATCTAGACCCGAAACCAAAAGACAAAACGACCAACCAAAGAACCAGAATACCCACCCTCGACCCCATCGTTCCGCCGCCCCACATCGCCGCCTTCACCGGCTGCGGCATCGGCCTCGAACACATGAACATCTGCCGAATGACGCTGCAGCGCGGCCGAGCGCCGATGTGCTGCTTGTCGATTCCTGAGGCGCGCCATGCCACAGGGGCTTCCCTCCCGCGCTCGCCGGGGAGGGCCAGCGCCGAGGCCGGGTTGCGGCAAGTCGTCCGCTCATCGAAGGCCTCGCGATGAAATCGTTTCTGATCAGCATCGAACACGCAAGCAACCATGTACCCAAGTGTTGGCAATCGCTGTTCGCCGGGGCGTCCAGGGTGCTGGACAGCCACCGCGCCTGGGACCCGGGCAGCTGCGAGATGGCCCGAACGCTGGCCTCGACGCTGCGCGCACCGATGATCGAAGGCCAGGTTACCCGCCTGCTGATCGATCTCAACCGCTCGGCCAGCCATCCACGGCGCTTTTCCGAATTCAGCCGAGAGCTCACCCAGGCGCAGAAACAGGAATTGATCGCAAGCTACTGGCAGCCGCACTGGGATTGCTACCGCAGCCACCTCGACTCGCTGCCCGGGCAGATCATCCACATCGCCTGCCACAGCTTTACGCCGATGCTCAACGGCACCACCCGAAAAACCGACATCGGCCTGCTCTACGATCCGTCGCGTGCTGCTGAAGCAGCGTATTGCCGGCAGCTTGGCGACTTGCTGCGTGCAGCGCTACCGGATCTCACCATCCACATGAACCAGCCCTACCGCGGCGTCAGCAACGGCATGGGCCAGCAGCACCGCAAAGACCACGACGACAGTCGACTGATCACGATCGAGCTCGAGATCAACCAGCGTCTGAACTTGAGCCCGACGTACACGTCGGTCCTGGAACATATCGCCAATACCGTCCGATATGCTGCCGCTTGACTCGGGACGCCGCACTGACGCTGGCACAAAGCGATCTGTATGCAGGCGTCGCCGTGGACACGGCGTTTTCGCGACCGAGCGCACCGGACGCGTACTTCCTGTACGATGAATTCCCTGCAAAATGCCGCAGGCTCGGGCCTTGGGCCGCAGTAAATCGAGTGTTGAATACGTCGGACTCAGGAGAATTCTCGTGATCGAAATCATCGTTGCCACACTGGTCGCCTTCCTGGCCCTGCACCACCTGATCTACGCCATCCAGAACCTGTTCAATCTCGAGCAGGCCTACAACTGCGTCGAAGCCGTGTTCGGCCAGCGCGAGGCACCGCTCTATCCGCGCTCGATGATGCCGCCGGTTCGCAGCCCGGTGCTGTTGTGGGCTGCGCTGACCGTCATCATTGCCGCCGAATTCGCGGCCGGCCTCGCACTGGCTGTCGGCGCGGTGCAGATGTTCATGGCCGGCGGCGGATCGCCAGCCGACTTCGCCGCAGCCACCGAATGGGCGCAGATCGGTTGCGGCATTACACTGCTAATCTGGTTCGGCTTGTTCCTCACGATTGCGTCTGCAATGTTCCAGATGTGGCAGATCGAGCTCGGCCCGGGCGCGATGCAGGGGGCATTCCACAGCGGCGTTTTCTCCGGGCTGGTGATGCTGATCCTACTATTCCTGCCGACCGTATAGAAAAAACCAGCTGTCAATATTGTCAATGTGATAATATAAACTCCTGTTGACAAAAAAGATCAGCCATGAATGCCTCCATGCAACACATGGTGCGCGACGCCTCGCCCGAGACGCGCTACCAGATCGAACGCCTGCTGCGCCAGGACGCCGACGACCGCGCCTGGGCCGAGCAACTCGGTCCGGCGTATCGGCAGGGCGACGTCGCACGGCTGCTCGGCAAATCCCGCCAGGCCGTATCGGCCGACAGCGGCCTGCTGCGCCTGGAAATGCGCGACAGCGAGATCGGCTACCCGATATTTCAGTTTGACGGGCGCAGAAAGCTGCCCGGAATTCGTGAGGTCATCAGCATTCTGGGCCAGGCCGTAGCATCACCGTGGACCATCGCATCCTGGCTGACCTCTCCGGCCTTGGCGCTGGACGGCCGCGCACCCATCCAGGCTTTGCGTGATGGACAGATCGAGGCAGTAACGACAGCGGCTCGTCAGGCCGCCGAAGCGCTCAGCCACTGATCGCAGCCAGCGATGCCTTTGCAAGAACCACCGTCAGCTGCCGGCAGCCTGGCGCGCCTGCCCAGCCATCCGCTCAAGGCCAGAAAGCTCTATCGGGTCTGGCGCAATCGGTTGCCGGATGGAACCCAACGCACCTCGCCTTGGTGGTTTGCCAGCCTGGCCGATCCGGCACAAGCCGGCGGCCGCTTCGATCTGTCGCCACCAATGGGCACCTGCTACCTGGCCACCCGGCCCGAAGCCGCGCTGCTCGAGGCCCTGCAGATGCACCTGACCAACCTGCCAGTCGAGGAGCTCCTGGTCCGCCGCATCGCACAAGTACACGCCCCCAACGACGCACCGCCTGCGGCCATGCTAACCGCCGAATCGGTGGCCGGCGACTTCGGTGTCACCGCCGAGATATGGGCAGGCCACGATCGCTGCCTCACCCAGCGCTGGGCCGCGACGATTCGGCGTGACGGCTGGTGGGCCATCTACGCCGGCATCGGCCACGACCCGCGCGGTCATCTTCGCGCCGTCGCGCTGTTCGATCGGCACGGCGATCATCCACCCAGCCATGGTCGGCGCTGGCACTACCGGACACGACCCATCGCCGGAGATGCCGCACTGCAACGCGCGCTGTTGCGCTACGGCGTAAGCATACGCGAACCGGGCACGCTTCCCTGGCAACGTTGGGTGCCTGGACCCTGAACCCGGCACTGGCACTTCCCAGTTGCGAAAATTAATGCAAGGTGGAGGCACGCAGCTCCTGCTCATTTCCTATAAACCAGGACAGCTCGAAACGGCCTTCCGCTCAAGTTGCTATTCCGGGATGGTCGTCAGTCCAACAGCAATGGCTTCGGCAAGCGCCTTCATCCGCGCTGCAATCGCTTCGCGAACCGCCTGCAATTCGGCATCATTCAAGCTCTTAAGGTCTTCCGGGCGCTTGAAATCATCAATCAGTGTAGCTCCGCGACCAAAGCCTTCTATGTTCCTCAATGGCTCGTATGAAGACACTTTTAAAAGCGGATCGAACAGGATCACTTCAAAATCCACGCCCGGCACCGCCATTGACTGTAGCATGACCAGCAGGCCGCGAGTATAAAGCCCGGCACCATCGGCATAACGGTCGGTACACCCCAGGTTCGAGCACTCGGTTGCCACGACGTGGCGTCCGAGCGGCCAGACCCGGACCAACGCATCCAACCGATGTTGGGCCTGCACGTCGCCAATCGCTTCGACTTGGTCCACGATTGCCCATTCATCATCGCGCAACCCAACGACATGCTTGTCAATTCCGGCCAGCGTAGCGTCATCGATCAACACCGGCTCCAGCCCAGCCGAGACAAGGCGCTCGGACAAATCACTCTGGAATTCCTGAGCGAGATTCAGTTCGAAGGGGTATTCCCGAGTAAAGTTGTTGAATACCGTCGTACCCACATGCGTATGCACACCCTGTGTTGGCGTCTGCACAAGAACACCAACGCGCCCCTGTGTCATCACCGCCTCAGGGGGACGGGGTGGGCCTAAAGTGGACCCCATTGTCAAGACAGAATACGCTCGAGTTTAAGCTATAGCCTGTGCCTCAATCGCAGCTGAACAGCGCTGCCCTGGTATTGCAGTTTCGCCGGGCGCTGTTGCCGCCGGGC
>JAIVHD010000033.1 GCA_020201235.1 Lysobacteraceae bacterium | reverse complement strand
GGGTTGGTCATGCCGTGTCGGTGGCAGGCGCATCGCAGGCTGATGGTCACGGCCGCCCGGCCTGTTGCCTGACCCAGACCATTCTTAGCATCTGTAATGCCAAAAGTCCCGACACCGGAACGCATTCTGACCGCCGCGCTGGACTTGTTCAACGAGTCCGGCGAACCCAACATCACCACCAACCGGATCGCCGACGAGCTCGACATCAGTCCCGGCAACCTGCATTACCACTTCCGGACCAAACAGATTCTGATCGACGCGTTATTCAGCCGCTTCGAACAGCGAATGCTGGAATTGCTTTCCAGCGAAGTATCCAGCACCACCGAAATCGAAGACGCCTGGCTGTTTTTGCACCTGATCTTCGAGGCTATCGCCGCCCACCGCTTCATCTACCGGGATCTCAACGAATTGTGCGCGCGTAGCCGCGATTTCCAGCGCCGTTTCCGGGCGATCCTGAAACTTTCCATGACAACCGCCAACGATCTGCTCGATGGCCTGGAGCGCGCCGGCAGCCTGGTCGCGTCCGTCCCGCAACGCGAGGCTTTGGTGCGCAATATCGTTCTGGTCAGCAGCTACTGGATTGCCTTCGACCAGGTGCTGGAACCACGCAAGGAGCCCGAGCCCGACCGCGCCGCCTGGCAGGTCATGAGCATGGTCAGCCCGTTCCTGCAAGGGACGGCCCGCGAGCAGTTTGATCTTCTCACAGAGACCTACCGTTCTGCCTAAAACGACACGACGAAAAACGTGACAGCCATCAAGTATCTGTGCTAGCCTTCTGATCACAAAAAAAGGCCCGGGAATACATCCCGGGCCGAAACAAGCAGCATTAAGGAGACCTTGCAATAAAGCCGGCTCCGCTGCTTCGGGGTAGACTCGTTACAACGGCGTCGTTCGATTAGCTGGCGCTTGAAGCAGACGGTGCCGCCTTGGTTGTTGACGTGCCAGGCGGCGTTTTGCGCGCTGGTTTAGCTGCGACTTCCTGCTGCGCTCTGGCCAGCTCAGCGACACGCTTGTTCAGCTCCTGAACTCGCTTGCTAAGTTCCTGAATTTCGTCGGAGGTCGGCACACCAAGGCGCGACAGTGCGCGCGCAACACGATCTTCGAACACCTTTTCAAGCTTGTCCCAATTCGTGCGGGCCGATTCTCGCGCCTTGTCCACACGACCTTCAACGTCGCTTCTTACACCACCGACCGCATCTCCGGCCATTTTCTTGCCTTTTCCTTCCAACTTTTTGCCTTCATCGACAAGACGCTCAAACAACTTGGAGCTTTCGCTGATGACCTGCCCGGTCCTTTCGTTGACCAGCTTGCCGCCCTTTCGGACCAGGTTGATACCTTCTTCCTGGGCCAGCGCAAATGCGCCCAGGCCGGCCAGCCAGATTTCATGCGCGTTATCCTGAACCCGGTACGCGCTACTGGTCTTGGTGGCTGTCTTCTTCGATACTTTTTTCTTTGCGGTCTTCTTAGCCATGATCTTGATCCTCCTGCTTGGTTCCGGAAAACGGGCCTGGCCCGACTGTATGATGATCACGATACGCCCGAAATTTAGAGCCTTCACACTAATTGCGACAAACTCACGAAGCCGTCGACCGTCCGGACCGAGTGCGACCGGCCAAACGCCTTTTCTACGGAAACTAGGAGCCTGTCGGATTTAACCGATCGTAGCGAGGGAAAGCCGGTTGGAGTCAGATTTTTCGACCTTTTGAGGCGAATAGTGGGCCTATTTAACGAAAAAGAGCGGAGAATCTGGCCCAATCCGGCTTTTCCGCAGTAGATCAGCGTTAAACCCGACAGGCTCCTTGAGAACAAAACCGATTAAGATCATCCTATGAATTCCGATATCACCAGGGGCTTTTCGATGCCCGAGACCTGGTTTCGCGAAGGCTGCTTCATCTCCGAGTGGTCCAACCGCGATGGCGATCCCGAGTGTTCCATTGCGCGCGCCCGCGTCCCGGCAGGCACCACGACCCGACGCCACCGCTTGGCCGGCATCACCGAGCGCTACGTGATTCTCGACGGACGCGGTCGCGCCGAAGTCGATGGCCAATCCTTCGAAGTCGGACCCGGCGATGTTGTTTTAATCGCGCCCGGTACCTGTCAACGCATCACCAGTCACGACAACGCCGAACTGGTCTTTCTGGCCGTGTGCACGCCGCGTTTTCGGCCGGAAGCCTATCAGGACCTCGAAGCAGCCTACAGCGGATCGCAGCGCCGTTGATCGATGGTCTTGCAATCGACCGGTGCGCATCACTTTACCCCCAGGGTTGCATCAGTTTTCGAACATGGCAGCCCGGAGAGTCGCATTCCCGGGGCCTGCACGGTGCGTTGCCAACCGCAGCGCAGCTTCACTCGACGTGAGGATTGGCAACCCCTGTACAGGCCCCGCGACGGGCTGTACGAGCGCTGCTATACCGGGCAGCGTAGCGATTTCGGTCCAAAATTGATGCGATGCGGGGGTTTACGGGGCCGGCCGCCAGAGATCCGGGCCAGGGGCGGCTTTTCGAGCGTCTGCGCGCCCGGCCAGCGGCTTGCGCCGCGAGCTCCAGAACCCGGACTGCGGCCAGCGCCTTTCGAGATCATAAAAATGGTTTCGGCCCGCCAGATAATCCTGGAATTCACGACGGATTCCGGCGCTGTAGCGCCCGGCCGGGCCCATCATCGCTTGATCAAGCGATGATGGGCCGGGCGCCGGCTCGGCCGTCTGCATGCCTGCGACAATTGCATCGGCTGCGGCCAATGCGTTGCCGAGCGCCTTGTGGATACCCTGGGCACTGATTGGATCGTAGCATGAGGCTGCATCGCCGACCGCCAGCCAGCCTGGCCCGGCGCACGGCTCCAAGATGGAACTTGCGGCTAGCAGCACATTGAGTTTTCGCCTTCGCCATTCGGCTTTGCTCAGCGCAGTCGCGAGATGACGTGTGCGCGCCAGCGATTGACGCCACTGGCGGGCCTCGTTCAGACGCATGGATTTCAACGTGGTCGCATCGCTTGCGACCGCAACCACAAGCTTCCGATCCGGCAGGCGCGCGGCATACCACCAGCCGTACTCGACCGCCTCCAGCAAAGTCTGGCGGGCGAAGTCCTCGTGGCGGCCCAGTTCGAAGAAACTACACACCACCAGCAGGCGATCGAGAATGCGCTTGCGTGCTCCCAGGCGCGTCGCCAGAAGCGCCTGCACGCCGCCCGCATCGACCACCACGTCGGCCTCCAGCGTTTGCGGCCGTCCCGATTCATCGCTGATCTCGAGCCGGAAGCCGCCCCCCGGTTGCGGCTCAATGGCGCGAAACCGCGTACGGGTACGCAGCTGCATGCCGCGCTGGCGCACGCAGCGGGCAAGAAAGGCCTCGAAACGCCGACGGTCGAGATGCCAGCCCGGACCGTGCGGGCTGGCGATAAAGTCGTTGAAGCCGGGCTGGTCGTTGCCCCACACCGAGCAACTGCCGACGCAGGGTTCGTGCTTTTCGGCCAAAAAGTCGTCGAGAATCCCGAGCCGGGAAAACGCCGCGTTGATCTGCGGCGGAATGCTTTCGCCAACCCGGATTGCAGAGTAATCGCCAGCCTCGATCACCGTCACCCGATGGATACCGCGACGCGCCAGCGCCAGCGCGGTGGCACAGCCGGCCGGGCCACCACCAATGATGGTCACGCACGTCAAGCAACTACGCCTTGTCCCGCACCAGACCGTTGATCGGCCAGGGCTCGACCGTCGAATCGGCATTGCTGAACTGGCTCTGGACTTCGAGATACCAGTCATCGGCAAAGCGGCCCTCGACGTCATCGATCTGGGTGGCCTGCAGAACCGTGCCGACCTCCGGCCAGTGGTGGACAAAATCGAGGTAGCTCTGGAAGCGCCCCTGGCTGGACGGATCGGACGATCCGGTGCCTTGGCCGCGCACCGAGTAGCGCTGCGTGTCAAGCTTGCCCTCGCTGGCGTCTTCGGCGGTGTAAACCGCCACCGGCCGTTGGGCCGGCCACGACCAATACAGCGTGGTTTGGGCCGGCTGCGTGTTGTCTGGGGGATTGGGTGCGGTTTCGTGGGTACCGCAGGAGTTGTAATCGGTATGCCAGGGCACCGACATAAACTTCGAGCCGTCGCCCGGTTCAACAGCGCCATCGCCGGCCTGCAGCGGCACCCAGCCGGCAGCCAGAAACGGCCGCTTCGGGTCAACCCTGGAGTAATCGAGCCGGGCCGCTCGGACCCGGAATGGCCCGCTGCCGCTATTGCGCCAGTCCGTGATGTAGAAATCCGGCTGGCGGACGATGAAGGTCATGTCGATACCGGGGCTGAAGCGCCCACCCAGGCAGTTGATCAGCACGTCGCGATCGAGCCTCTCGGCCTCGCTCAGGGCCAGCTTCTGCTTCGCAAAGCGGCCGCGCTCCCACTGCGAAAGCAGAAAATACTGGGTCAGCGAAGGTGACAGAAACGACTTGCCGTTATCGCCCAGCGACAGCGGCATGAACGGTGCGCCCTGGTAAGACTGCTGGCTGATGTTTGGGTTTCGCACAAACGCCAGGCCGGCCATGATGGTTTGTGAGGGTTCGTCGTCGGCGCTGATGCAGCCGACCGCATCATGTGCCTGGATCGCGAATTCGGGCAAATTGGTATTCCAGCGCTGAACCGATGCAGCCTTGAAAAACGGCAGAATATGATCCTGGAACGAAGGCTTGAATTCAACATTGAAGCATCCATCCCGATAAAGCTCGGGCTCCAGATCGAGCTTGCGAACCCAGGTATCGAAGATATCGTCCCAAAGAGAAACCACGTTTTGGGTTTGCGGCGCAAAGGCCGGGTCGGTCACGTTCAGCCAGGCGCCATGCACGCTGACCGTCGAACCGTCGTCGAACACCAGCGTGGCACCGACCGGGCCATCCGAGCAGTCGTCGAACCAGCCGTCGTTGTCGACCGCGCCCTCCAGTGGAAAAGGCTGCGGATCCGAGCCGTGGCCGTCGCGCAACACCGCTGAGGCACGACCGTAACCGCCGACGACGATCAGGCGGCCCCGGTCGTCCGTTAAGGCCTCGCCGAGGGTGTCGATCTCGCCCCAGGGATCGTACATCGGCCCGAAACTGTCGCTTGGGAACGACTTCGGGTATTCCGGAATCGACTGAATCTTGCCGGCCTTGTCGTCGTAGTAGCTGGCCGGATCATCACGGTTGAACTCGCGTAGCGCATCATCACTGGCCTTGAGCGCCCTGGGACCCGGATCGATCACCAGCCGGCGCAGGCGCGACAAGCCGTTTGGGTCGATGCCCTCGTGCAGGTTTCGCAGCGGCGGAAGATTGCCGTCGCGGTAGCCGTGGATCAAAAGGTCGCGGTCGCCGATATCGGGATTCTCAAGCAGATACTGATTGGCTTTTTTATTGGCCAGGTGTACCTGCCAGACGATGTCCACCACCGTACGGCCGTCGACCTCATCGCCGACGCACACCTCGCGCGCCTCGGGCGATGGATAACAGGCCGGTCCGTCGGTGGCGTGGGCGTAGATTTTGAAGCGCGCAGCGGTTCGCACCAGCCGGCCTTCACGATCGCGAATTTCGGAGCTTCGAATCGGCTCGCCGGTTTTCGCGTTGAGCGGGATGCCGCCGGTGTATTTCCTGCCTTCCAGCGGCATTGCCGCGGCCGTTTCCGGTGCCAGGTAGTATTCCGGGCTGTTGCCGACGCGCGCAAAACCGATCGCCGGATGAATTCTGAAATGTTTGTTCGAAATCGACATGATTCGTGACCCAATCTGAGAGATTCAAGAAAATCTGGGGGTGGCACCGTTGCGCCAGCAGTTGAGAATGTTGCCCCCGAGCGTTGCCATGTTCGGTCCGAACTGCTTTGGCTCGCGGCCGTTAAACAGCGCCACCATGTCGCCGCGAAAGCGCTCGAAGTTCTTGAGCAGCGTCTGCTGGGCACTTTCGCCGATCGAGCCCGGGGCCGGATCGGGCACGCCCGACCAGCACGCGGTGCGTTCGGTCATGTCCTTAATCAGGTTGAACTTCTCGAAATGGTCGTCGCTGTTGTTGAAGCCCTCGGCGGTGTTGCGAAACTCCGGTGGCACCTGATTGGTCCGGCGCACACCCTCGCCCTGATCGGTAATGGCATGAATTAGCTCGATCACCTGCTCAAGCCCTTCGACGCCGCCGGCGGTGACCGTCTGGTTCGGAAAGTGCCGGTAGAAATTGCGAAAGATTTCAACCTGGTTGTGGCCGGCAACGATCTCTTCGGCGTGTTGCGTGGCACCGAACAACACCGCCCGGTAGAACGCGCCGATCGAGCTGTAATCGCTTACGTCCTGGTTGAGTACAGGCGGTTCGTCACTGTCCTGCTCCGGGTACTCGATTAGGCACATGGCATTGACACGGGCCTCGTCCAGCGGTCCGATTTCGGCGCTGTAAGGTGTATAGCTCTGGCTGGGATCAAACGGATCGCGCCCGATTTCACCATCGGTAAAACACAGGTGCGGTACGTTCTTCCCTTCATAGG
>JAIVHD010000257.1 GCA_020201235.1 Lysobacteraceae bacterium | reverse complement strand
CGCTCGCGCGGCCATGAAGGATCTGTTTGGCAAGCCGGTTCATCTGGATTTGACCGTCGGGGTGGCCGAAGGCTGGATGGACCGCGAAGAGGGCTTCCCAAGTCTGGGTTATACCCGTTGACGCGAGTCGATAAGCAGCCCGCGTTTGTGTTGCATCGTCGCGCCTTTCGCGACACCAGTCTGACGATCGAGCTGTTCAGCCAACAGTACGGCCGGGTGGCCGCAGTGGCCAGGGCAGCACGCGCACCCAAATCTCCTTTTTTTGGCCTCGGCGAGCCGTTTCGTGCGCTTGAAGTGGGTTGGATACGACGCGGCGAGATGGCCACATTGGTCTCGATCGATCCGCTGGAGCGATCATTCCGGCTGGTCGGAAGGGCGCTTTGGTGTGGCTTGTATGCCAATGAATTGCTGATCCGGCTGTTGCCGCGCGATGATCCGGAGCCGGAATTATTCCAGGCCTATGCCCGGGTGCTCTCGATGTTGAGCGACGAACGGCACCAGGCCCATGCTTTGCGGCAGTTCGAGCTTGCGCTGCTGACCGGCCTGGGTGTTGCACCCGACCTGAGCCGCTGCGCCGACGCCGGCGCGCCGGTCGAGCCTGGTCTGTACTACTCGATCGATCCGGTCATTGGCCCGCGACCGGTGGCCGGCCCGCAATCCGGATTTCCAGGGCGCGTTCTGTTGGCGCTGGCCGACGGAACGCGGCTGTCACAGCAGGATGCCCGCAAGGCGCGCGTCTTGATGCGACAATTGATCGACTGTCAACTGGATGGCCGGGCATTGAAAACCCCGGCGCTATTTCGGGAGAGTGGAGCATGAACAGACCCCTGCTGGGTGTCAATATCGACCACGTCGCAACATTGCGCCAGGCGCGCGGAACCGACTATCCCTCGGTGCTTGAAGCGGCGCAGGTGGCTGAGGACTATGGCGCGGACCTGATCACCGTACACTTGCGCGAGGACCGACGCCACATCCAGGACCGTGATGTGCGCGCCTTGCTGGCCCGGATCAAGACGCGTTTGAATCTGGAGATGGCCGCGACCGAGGAAATGTTGGCGATCGCGCTCGATCTTCGACCGGCCGACGTCTGTCTGGTGCCCGAGCGTCGCGCCGAGCTGACCACCGAGGGCGGGCTGGACGTGGCCGGCCAGCGCCGGCTAATCGAGTCATTTTGTCGCAGCCTCGGTAACGCCGGGATCCGCGTTTCGCTGTTTATCGATCCCGAGCCGAGCCAGATTCTGGCGGCTGGGCAATGCGGGGCCCCGGTGATCGAGCTGCATACCGGCGCGTATGCTGAAGCCGACCCCGGTCCGGCGCGCGCGCGTGAACTTGCGCGTGTCGCCGAGGCGGCCGCGTTTGGCGCTTTTAAAGGCCTGGAGGTCAATGCCGGTCATGGCCTGCATTATCAAAACGTGGCTGCGGTGGCAGCCATCGAAACCATCCGCGAACTCAACATCGGCCATTCCATCGTCGCGCGCGCGGTTTTTGTCGGGCTGGGACCCGCGGAGCCAGATTTTTCGATCTTTTGAGGCGAATAGTGGGCCTATTTAACGAAAAAGAGCGGGAAATCTGGCCCAATCCGGCTTTTCCGCAGTAGATCAGCGTTAAGTCCGACAGGCTGCTAGGGCGTTTCGCGACGATCCGCACCGGAGGCGTACTTGCCTGTCCGGCGAGGATGGGTGAACGAGCGAAACGCCGCAGACGCGGGGCTTGGCGCTGCCACAGCAGGTGGGGTGGTGAATCAGGTGGGCTCAGGGCGCCTGTTGCTCGTGAGCGATCGCCTGAAGAGTGCATTCCAGGCTTCGAAGAAAATCCAGGTAGAGCATCCCGGGGGAACTGTCGAGATCGGTTCTGAGACAGTGCTCGAAATCGCGACAGATCTGGCCCAGGCGGCTGGCGCCGGCAAACCCGGCAGCACCGGACCACTGGTGCAAAATTTCGGTCGCCGGCCCGAATTCGCCCCGCCCCAGATGGCGGTTCAGAAGCGGCAAGCGCGAATCAAATTCAGCGGCAAGTTCGGCCTGCATCTGCCGGGCCCGTTGATGCGAGCCGGTGACCGCAGCCGCACGCTCGTCATCAAGTAGCACGTTGCGTCCCGATCGATCCGGCTCGACTTCGGTGAAGGCGTCGAGACCGTTGGCTACCCGTCGAATCGCCGCTTCCAGTTGATCGGCGCTGACCGGCTTGTTTAAAAACCCATTGAATCCAGCGGCGCGCAGGCGCTCGCGTTCCTGTTCCCGGCCGTCTGCGGTCAGCGCGATGATGCGCGGCATCGGCGTTTGCTGCGTGTGCTCGCGTAGCAGGCGCCAGGCCTCAACGCCGTCCATGTCGGGCATGTGCAAATCCATCAGGATCAGATCGAAGGACTGGCCGCGGGCATGTCGGATGGCCTCATGGCCGCTTCCAGCCAGCTTCAGCAAGGCGACCTTGGAGGTCAGCGCGGCGCGGATGAACTCGCGGTTGATCGAATGGTCGTCGACCGCCAGCAACCGCAGGGAATCCAGCGCAATCCATTGTGTCTGTTTCATGGTTCACAATATACCCCGATGCCAAAGAGAATCCAAATCGTGTTCACCCGCCTGATTCACCAGCCCTTCGTCACGAGGTGCCGCCAGGTAGCGTGGCTGGAGTGGTGAATAAGGCGGGGTTCAGCCTGATGCTTGCCAGCATTGCGGGGCTGGTTGCCGGTCAGCCCGCGAGCGCGCTTGATTGGTCGCTCGAAGCCTCCGACTCGCGCTTTGCCGGAGTGTCGGTGGCCCAAATTACTGCCAGCCGCGGTAAACAGACACGGTTCGGGTTTAACTCGATACGCTATGCGGGCACGGCGATCGGGACGCTGCAGTTTGAGTGCCCTGTCAGTTACGGTCCAATCTGCTCGCGTGGCACTGTGGACTGGCAGCGCCCGGAGACCGACCCACCGCAGCCGTTGATCAATGGCCGCTTCGAGCGCTCGCCGGGCAGCGCAAAGGTCGCGTTGGGGCCTGCGCGGCTGGCGCTTGAAGCGGGCGGGTCCGGCGTTTCCCATCTCACGCTCTCCGGGTTTCCGCTGTCCTGGATTCCGGATCCGCTGCGGACCGATGGCGGGCTCGCCTCGCTGGCCGGCGAGGTTGGCTTGGAAGCCGAGAGCAGTCCCGATCGGCTGACCGTTGAGCTGACCGTGGCCGGACTCGAGTTTGATACCGCAGATGGGCGTTTCGCCGGTGCCGGTCTGGATCTGGATGGCCGGGCCGATTGGTACTCGACGGACGGGTCGCTGAGTCTGTCTGCGAATTGGTCGGCTGGCGAGGCCTTGCTTGGCCCGGTCTACTTGCCGCCACCCGACCAGCCGCTGGAACTGCACACCGTGATTGGTGGGCAATCCGGTGACCGATCGGTGCTGGGGCTGCTCGACCGACCATTGTCGATCCTGTCTTTCGAGCTGGTGCGCGGTGATTTTCTCGAAGTGCGCGGTAGCGGGCGCTTGCGTCAATGGTCGCCGTCGGCTTCCGTCCTGGAATTAATCGAGCACGCCGAACTGCGCATCGCGCGGTTCGATCTGGCACCGATGTGGCCGCGCGGCCTGCAATCTTTGGCGGCCATCGCCGGCTGGGGTGAACTGGCACCGACCGGCTCGCTGAGCGGTGCGCTGGAGCTGGGTGGCTCGGGCCTTGACAGTGCACAGTTGCAACTGGCCGACGTTTCGGTTGATGATGCGCTAGAGCGCATCCGGGTGGACGGCCTGCGTGGCTTTCTGGCATGGAAGCGCGAGCCGGGCGTCGGCGAACTGGAATTGCATTGGGACGATGCCGGCGTTTACCGGGTTCCGCTGGGTCCCAGCGGGCTGCGCTTCGAGGCCGATCAGGATGGCACGTTGAGTCTTCGCCATCCCTGGTCGCAACCGGTGTTCGACGGGGCTTTGGTAGTCGAGACATTCGCGTGGTCGAACTGGCTGGAAGCCGGGCGCGATCTGCGGATCGAGGCCCGGCTTGAACCCATTGATCTTGCCCGCTTGACGCAGACATTGGGCTGGGTCGAATTTGGCGGCCGCATCTCCGGCGACTTTCCGGCGCTGCGCTACTCGGGTGGCGTGCTTGAATTCGACGGCGGCATCCAGGTCGACCTGTTCGGCGGAAGCGCCCGCATCGAACAAATGTCGGTCGAACGGCCGTTTGGTTCGTTGCCGGCGCTATCGAGTCGGATCGAATTCGACCGCCTGGATCTGATGTTGGTGACCGGAGCATTCGAATTCGGTGCGATGAGCGGGCTGCTGTCAGGCTATATCCACGACCTTCGGCTACTCGATTGGCAGCCAGTGGCGTTTGATGCGTGGTTTGAAACGTTGACCGGAAAGGGCGACCGGCGGATCAGCCAGAAGGCGGTCAATTCCCTGTCCAACCTCAGCGGTGGTGGTGGCGCGCTGTCCGGCACGGTTTTGCGCTGGTTTGAGGATTTCCCATACCGCAAGGCCGGCATCGGCTGTCGTCTCGGTTGTCGGCAGTGCACCGTGACGGTTTTTCTGGCAAGCGCTTGTGGTGCGAAGCCCGGTTCAATCCGACCGGCTCCTGGGAGCCCGCACCGTTCATGAAATGTTCAGGCGAGACGGCCAGGATCAGTTAAAGTGACGCAACCGGGCCGGTGTTCGCCGTGGCTTGCCGCCAGCGTGAACAGAGGCCTTTCTACCATCATCAGGAGGTCCGTTCCATGAGGCAGATCATTCAATCAAGGCAAGCGCTGCTGCCGGCTGCGGCCATTGTGCTGACCGTGATCGTTGTGGCTTGCGTGACGATCAACGTGTATTTTCCGGAAGCCGCCGCCGAGCGCGCCGCCGATCGCTTTATTCAGGATGTTATCGGGCCCGAGGTGCCGACCGGCGAGTCGGCCTCGCATACCCCGCAAGTGCGTCGTGGGCTGGCCTCGATTGTGGCCGGACTGCTGATCTCTCCGGCGCACGCGCAGGCGGCTGATATCGATGTCGAAACACCTCAGATCAATGCCATCAAGCAGCGCATGGCCGAACGACATCGACAGCACCTGGCCTCATGGTACGAGGCCGGCGCGATCGGTTTCGATAACGACGGACTGGTCGAAATTCGCGATCGAAGCGCGGTCGGGCTGTCCGAGCGACGTGAGCTCGAACAGGTCGTCAGCGCCGAAAATGCCGACCGGCGTGCGGTCTATCGGGAAATCGCACTTGCCAATCAGCAGCCGGAGTGGGAGGATCGCATTCGCCAGACATTTGCCGAGCGCTGGATCGCAAATGCCCGCCCGGGTTGGTATTACCAGGACGATTCCGGTAATTGGCAGCGGAAATAAACATTGGGTTCACGAAAAAGAAGACGCGTTCCGCTCGAGCCGGTCGAGGTCGAGATCAACGATCTCAGCCATGAAGGCCGCGGCGCAGGCAGGTTCGACGGCAAGGTAATTTTCGTTCACGGGGCTTTGCCAGGCGAGCAGGTTTCGGCCCGATTGACAGCGCGCAATCGCCGTTTTGACGAAGCGGTCACGTTGGCTGTCGAGGTGCCGTCGACCGAGCGGGTCGATCCGGCCTGCCCGTGGTTTGGCTATTGTGGCGGCTGCGCCCTTCAGCATCTGGATCATGCCGCCCAGTTGCACTGGAAGCAGCAGCGACTCGGCGAAAACTTAAGGCGAATCGGCGGCGTCGAGCCCGAGCGCTGGGACCCGCCGCTCGCGGCCGAGCCGTGGCACTATCGTCGGCGTGCCCGCCTGAGCGTGCGCAACGTTCCGGGCAAGGGGCGTGTGCTGGTCGGCTTTCGGGAAATCGGCGGGCGCTACGTTGCCGATATCGAATCGTGCATGATTCTTCACCCGGCTTTTTCCGATCGCCTGATGTCACTTTCGGCGCTGATCGGCTCGCTAAGCATCCCGAATCGAATCGCCCAGGTCGAATGCGCCGCCGGAGACCACTCGGCGGCGGTCGTCCTGCGCAATCTCGACAGCTTGACCGACCCGGATCTCGATTTGCTTCGGCAGTGGTCCGAAAACAACAGCATCGCGGTCTGGTTGCAGCCAGCCGGCCCGGCCACGGTTTACCGGCTTTGCCCCGATCAGCATCAGCTGAGCTACCGCTTGAATGCGTTCGGCCTGGAGTTCGAGTTTCATCCGCAGCACTTTATTCAGGTCAACGGCGCGGTCAATCAACTGTTGACGCGACGCGCGATCGAGTTGATGGCACCGGGCCCGCACGAGCACATGCTCGATCTATTCTGTGGCTTGGGCAACTTTTCGCTGCCGCTGGCAACCCGGGCCGGGCAGGTGCTGGGCGTCGAGGGCGAGCAATCGCTGGTCCGGGCGGCGGCCACCAACGCCGAGGCCAATGGCTTGGCCAACGCCCGGTTTGTGACCGCCGACCTGACCCAGCCGGTCGAACAGCTCGAGTGGATGAAGCAGCGTTTTGATGGCGTGCTGATTGACCCGCCGCGTTCCGGCGCTGCCGAAGTCCTGCCGCTGGTGGCCGCAACCGGCGCCGGCCGGATCGTCTATGTCTCGTGCGACCCGGCAACCCTGGCGCGCGACGCCGGCATGCTGGTTCGAGAGCACGGTTATCGACTTGAGTCGGCCGGCATCGCCGATATGTTTCCGCATACAGCCCACGTTGAGTCGATCGCGCTATTCCGAAAGGACGCGGCGTGAGTGCAGGTTTGATTGTCGGTATCGGCGGTGTCGAGCTCAATGCTGTCGATCGCCGGACGCTGGAGCATCCAGCCGTGGTCGGCGTGATCCTGTTTTCGCGCAACTACCACTCGCCTGCACAGCTTCGTGCTTTGTGCGAGACGATTCGTGCATTCAAGCAGCCGCGGCTGCTGATCTGTGTCGACCAGGAAGGCGGCAGGGTACAGCGCTTGCGCGATGGTTTCAGCCGCCTGCCAGCGCTTGCCGAACTGGGAATTCGATATCGAAGTCATCCCGATCGGGCCCTGGACCTGGCCTACCGCCACGGCCGCGTGATGGCCGCCGAAGTGCTGGGCCACGGCCTTGATCTGAGTCTCGCACCGGTGCTTGACCTGCAGCGCGGTAGCGGCGTGATCGGTGATCGGGCTTTTAGCTCCGATCCCAATAGTGTCGCGACGCTGGCCAGGCATTACCTGGCCGGCATGCGCGATGCCGGCATGAAAAGTTGCGGCAAGCATTTTCCCGGACATGGCTCGGTTGTTGCTGACACGCACACCGAGGTCGTGACCGACGGTCGCGCGCGCGCCGCGCTCGAGGCCGATCTCCAACCGTTCAGTGCGCTGGCCGCCGAGCTCGATGCGATCATGCCTGCCCATGTTTGTTACCCTTGCGTCGACGATGTCCCGGCCGGATTTTCAAGCCGCTGGATCGCCGAGATACTGCGTGGGCGGTTCGGCTTCCGGGGGGTTGTGGTTTCGGATGATCTGGATATGGCCGGTGCCGGTGTGGCCGGATCCACGCTCGAGCGGTGGCGCGCCGGCAGTGCGGCGGGCTGCGACCTGGCGCTGGTCTGTGAGCCGGCCTCGGCGGCCACGCTTGCGGCGGCGATCGAGCCCGATCAGGCTTTTTACGGTCCGGCCAGACGGGCCGCGACCGCGCTGCAGGGACGGGCTGCGTTCAGCCTCGAAGAACAGCAGCAGGTGCCAGAATTCCGGGCCTGGAAAAAATCACTGGAACTGCTCGCAGGAGAACGGCAAAGTGGCTGAGTGGATGGAGCACATCGCCTCGCTGGTCGGCATGAATCCGTGGACGGTGCAGGCCTTCGCGATTCTACTTACGGCCCTGCTGGCCGATTTCATCTATCGAAAGTTTGTCAATCGGCTCGACCGGCTGGCCGATCGCACCGCCCATCTCTGGGACAATTCGGTCGTCTATGCCGGTAAGAAGCCCGCATCGCTGCTGATCCTGGGGCAGGGGCTGCTGATGGCGGCGCGCGTTCTCGAGCCGCATACGAGCGCGATCGTGTTCAGCCCGGAACTGCTCGGCATCGCCCAGCAGTTGTTGCTGGTCGCGACCGCGACCTGGTTTGCATTCCGTCTGGTGAGTGGCTTCGAAAACGCCTTCGTCCACCAGCGACTACAGCGCAATCAGGAATTCGACATCACGACGGTCAGCGTGCTCGCACGCATCGTTCGTATCGCCGTTGTCGTGACCGGCATTCTGACCGTGCTGAGCATTCTCGAAATTCCGATTTCGGGTTTGCTGGCGGCCGGTGGCGTCGGCGGCATTGCCATCGGTCTGGCCGCGCGCGATCTGCTGGCCAATTTCTTCGGGGGCTTTATGGTGTTCATGGATCGGCCATTTTCGGTCGGCGACTGGGTGCGTTCGCCGGATCGCGACATCGAAGGCGTAGTCGATAAAATTGGCTGGCGAGTGACCACCATCATCAAATTCGACCGCCGGCCGATGTATGTTCCCAACGCGACTTTCACCACGATTACCGTCGAGAATCCGTCACGCATGACCTACCGCAGGATCTATGAACACGTGGGTGTTCGCTACGACGATTTCTCGCAGGTGCGCGAGATCGTCACCTCGATTCGCGAAATGCTCCAGTCGAATGAGGATATCGCTAGCGACCAGACGCTGATCGTGCATTTCGATCGCTTCGGGGCCTCGTCGCTGGACATCATGGTGTACTGCTTCACCCGCACGCGCGCGTGGGTCGAATATCATCGGGTCCGCGAGGATGTACTGCTTTTGATTGGAGAATTGATCGAGCAGCATGGCGCCCAAATCGCATTCCCGACCCGGACCCTCAAGATCGATTCGGTGCCCGAGGCGATTTTGGCCAAGCACAGCGAATCGCCATCATGATGCTGCCGCCCAATTCGACCAGGCTGTTTGACGCTGACCAGGTGCAGGCCGCCTACGATGACCTGGCTAGCCGCCTAAACGACAGTCTGCCGGACAAGGAAGTGATGCTGCTTCCGGTCATGACCGGGGGGCTGTTCGCGGCCGTCGAATTGGCCCGGCGAGTGCGCCGGCCGCTGCAGATCGATTATGTTCATGCAAGCCGTTATCGCGGCCAGACCCGCGGCGCGAAAATTCAGTGGCTGCGCTGGCCGGAGTTGCCGCATGAGTCGCGCACCATTTTGCTGGTCGACGATATTTTTGACGAAGGTTACACCTTGCAGGCGATCCGCGATCGCCTGCAAGGCCATTGCCAGGTTGTAACAGCCGTTCTGGTTCGCAAGCAGCACGCCCGGGGCTTGCCGCGCGACTGGGTCGATCATCACGCGCTCGAAGTGCCGGACCGCTACGTGTTCGGTTGCGGCATGGATTACCGGGAATATTTTCGCGAGTTGCCCGAAATTTGGGCATTGCCAAACGAGCTGGATGGTAAATCTGACGATTCCGATCGATTCTGACGGGAGATCATGACAATGAAGCTGGCAATTATTGGAGGCAGCGGCGCGCTGGATCTTTTCGGGTCCAAAAAAAAGCTCGCGATGACGACACCGTTCGGTGCGCCGTCGGATCGGCCGTGCGAGGTTGAGTTCGGGCCGCACCGGGGCTGGTTTCTAGCCCGTCACGGCAATCCGCACCGCGTTGCGCCACACCGGGTGAACTATCGGGCGAACATTCACGCACTCAAGGCACTGGGCGCCGATTCCATCTTGGCGATTAACGCGGTCGGTGCCATCAATGCCGATATCGATACCGGTGAACTGGTCATCCCCGATCAAATTATCGATTACACCTCAGGGCGCGCGCACACCTTCAGTGACGGTGGTTCGGCACCTCTCAGGCACATCGATTTCACATGGCCCTACGCGGGCCCGCTGCGTCAGCTGCTGGTGCAAAGCGCCGCCGATGCCGGCGTGGCTGCCCGGGATGGCGCGTGCCATGGGGTTGTACAGGGCCCGCGGCTCGAAACCGCAGCCGAAATCCGACGCCTGAAAGCCGATGGTTGCGACCTGGTTGGCATGACGGCCATGCCGGAAGCGGCGCTGGCGCGCGAGGCCGGACTCGATTATGCAAGCCTGTGCATCGTCGCCAACCCGGCCGCCGGCGTCGGCGAGGGCGCGATCAGCGAAGAGGATATCCGCAGTGTTTTGGCTCGCTCCATGGCCCGCGTTCGCAAACTGGTCGTCAAACTGGTGGAGTCGCTCGACCCGACCGATCCGCGCATTACATAAGTCGGGCTTATCGGCCGCGCTGGGAAGCAACGCGGCAACCCGAGCTCGGGCCAATCGCCTGCACCCCAACAGCCGTATTGGAGTCAATCGATTGATCGCGCCAAGAGTTGTGATCTTGTTCTCGATACTGCATCTTGGCGCTTTTCGGCTGGTCCGGTACCATAGGACCAGTCGAATTTAGACTCGCCACGGATGCTCGGAAAATGGTCGAAACACTTCGCTTCTCTACATTGCATGTCAGCAGCAAAGACCTGAAAGTGCTCAAGTCGCTGTTGAGCCTTTCCAGCGGTAAATCAGAGCAGCAATGGTCGATCGTCGACGATGAAGACAGTGACGGTGTTCTGATCGATGTCGATGATCCCGACGGGGCGGCCATTTGGCCGGAACTCAGCCGGGGCAAGCGCCCGGCGGTTGCGGTGTCCCGGCAACGCGAATTTCCAGCCCGCCTGCTGCTTCACAAGCCAATCCGGGCACAACAGCTGATTCGCCTGATGGCCGAGCTCGCGCTGGCAGCCGACAATCCGGTCGACCCGGAGCAATGGAGTATCCTGTCGTTTGGCGACGATGGGGCACAGTTGCCGCTGGCCGAGCACCTGCGCCGCCACAATTGGGATCAGCCGGTGCTGATTGGCGGCGATGATCTTGCAGAACTGATCATCGACCCCGGTGCGGGCGTGTGGTACTCAGGAGCGTCGGATCGCGAACTGGCGCGTTTGCTGCGTCGAAAATTCTCGCGAGACGACCCTCGAAGGCTATCCAGTACCGAGTTTGTTCGCCACACCAACGGTCTCGAGCAACAGAGCCTGGCCAATCTTAAATGGCGATCGGGGCTCGCCCTGTCGAGCGGTTCCCTGC
>JAIVHD010000256.1:3934-17967 GCA_020201235.1 Lysobacteraceae bacterium | reverse complement strand
ATGGCTGTAGCCGGTGGTATGCGTTTTTACTGGGTTTCGTGGCTGGGACAGCGAATCGTGACCGACCTGCGGCGCGATATCTACGCGCGCGTGATCACGCTGGGGCCGGAATTCTTCGCCACGACGCGCACCGGCGAGGTGCTGTCTCGGCTCAACACCGATACGACGCTGGTTGAGGCCCTGATCGGCTCCAGTGCCTCGATCGCGATCAGAAACCTGCTAATGCTGATCGGCAGCTCGATCCTGCTGGTCGTGACTGCTCCGTCGCTGGCCGGCGTCATCGGTGCGATGATTGCGCTGGTCATGTTGCCAGTAGCGGTGCTCGGACGTTGGGTGCGGCGGTTGTCGCGAAGTGCGCAGGATCGCGTTGCCGATTTTTCCGCCCATGGCGACGAAACCATCAATGCAGTATCAACGGTCCAGGCCTTCGCCCAGGAAAAACGTGAGGCTGATGTGTTTGCCCGCCAGGTTGAAGATGCCTTCGATGCCCAGAAAGCGCGAATTCTGGCGACCACCATCTTGATCGTGCTGGTGATTGTGCTGACCTTCGGGTCGGTTACTTTCGTGTTGTGGCTCGGTGCCCGCGCGGTTCTCGAAAACACGCTGACGCCGGGCCAGTTGAGCCAATTTGTGCTGTATGCGCTGCTGGCAGCTGCATCGACGGCCTCGCTCAGCGAAGTTTGGGGTGGGGTTCAGCGCGCCGCCGGCGCGACTGAGCGACTGGCCGAATTGCTGACCGCAAGGGCGGTGCTGGCCGCGCCGGAAACGCCGCTGGCGGTGCCCGACGGGCCTGCCGGACTGGAGTTTGTCGATGTCTGCTTTGCCTATCCGTCGCGGCCGGACGAGCCGGTGCTGCGCGATCTGTCCTTTCGGGTCGAGCCTGGCCAGACGGTTGCGCTGGTCGGTCCATCGGGGGCCGGGAAGAGTACGATTTTTCAGTTGATCCTGAGGTTCTACGACCCCGATTCGGGACAACTGCGTCTGTATGACCACGACATTCGCGAGTTCAATCCGGTTGATTTGCGCGCAGCCCTGGGGCTGGTCTCGCAGGACATCGTGCTGTTTTCCGGGTCGGCCGCAGACAATGTTCGCTACGGTGCCCCTGAGGCTGATTTTAGCCAGATCCGGCGCGCCGCAGAGCAGGCCCACGCGCACGCATTCATCGATGCATTGCCGTGCGGCTATGACGCCTTTCTGGGTGAGCGTGGCGTTCGCCTCTCGGGCGGCCAGCGCCAGCGTCTGGCTATTGCCCGCGCGCTGGTCAAAACGCCAAGCGTGCTGCTGCTCGACGAGGCGACTGCCAGCCTCGATGCCGAAAGCGAGTGCTTGGTGCAGCAGGCCATTGATGCGGCCAGCCGCGACCGCACCGTGCTGGTCATCGCCCACCGACTGGCCACGGTCCGGCGCGCTGATCGCATCCTGGTGATCGAGCAGGGCCGGCTGGTCGACGAAGGGACGCACGAGGAACTGGCGGCACCTGTCGGCAGCTCTGACGGAGGGGTGGTGAACAAGGCGGGTTGAGGCGCACGGACTGCATCGAAAGGAACAGTCCAGAATCATTGAAATCGCTGGATTCGCGCTACAATCAGAATCCTAAAACTCCAATCAAGGATTACCGCCATGCGTCAGTTTCCAACAAATTGTTTTCGCCTTCTTTTGCCTAAAATCATTCTTGCGGGGCTGATGGTGGTCGCATTGGCGGCGTGTGCCTCGGCGCCGTCCAACAGCGTGCTGATCGCCGATTCGCGAGCATCGATTGTGCGCTTTCTTGACCGTGATCCGGGCCTCAGAGATTGGGTCGACCATGCCTATGGCTACGCTGTGTTCCCGAGCGTTGGCAAGGGTGGCTTCGGAGTGGGTGGCTCATACGGACGCGGAATCGTATTCGAGCGCGGCGAGCCGGTCGGTCGTACCAGCATTGTTCAGGCGACTTTTGGGGCGCAGATCGGCGCGCAGAATTTTGCCCAGGTCATTTTTTTCCAGGACGACGCAGCCTTGCGAACCTTCCAGCGCGGCAACTATGAATTCTCCGCCCAGGCCACCGCCGTTGCCGTGACCGCCGGCACGGCCTCGACCACCAGCTACGAAAAAGGCGTCGCCGTGTTCATGATGGCGAAGGGCGGCTTGATGGCAGAAGCCTCGGTCGGGGGCCAGAAGTTTTCCTACAGCCCGCTGTAACACCGTTTTACTCACCATGCGTCGGTCGTGCGGGGTCTTCGGGCCTTTTGAATGTGGAGTTTCGCGACTGAGCAAGCCGGCCAGGATGTGCACATCAGTTTGATCAACCTGGCACCGAGTTTGTTACCAAAAGCTGTTAATCCCGAAACCGGAAACCCAGATCATGAACCTGACCCAGTCAGATCGATCCCGTGAGCTCCAGAAGAAACTCGAAGCATTTGTCAGCGAGCGGGTTGTGCCGTTCGAGCGCGAGATTCAGCAGCGCATCCAGCAGGGTGCCGACCGCTGGCAGGTGCCGGACGGCATGGCCGAGCTGAAACAGGCCGCGCGCGAGCAGGGCTTGTGGAACCTGTTTTTGCCCGATGCCGAGTTGGGTGCGGGCCTGACTACGCTTGAATACGCGCCGCTGGCCGAGGTTATGGGACGGTCATTGATCGCGCCCGAGGTGTTCAACTGCAATGCACCAGATACCGGCAATATGGAGGTGCTTTATCACTACGGCTCCGAGGCGCATAGGGAGCAGTGGCTCAAGCCGTTGCTGGAAGGCAAGATCCGTTCGGCGTTTTGCATGACCGAGCCCGCGGTGGCCTCTTCGGATGCAACCAATATGCAGGCCACCGCTGCGATCGAAGGCGATGAGGTGCGGCTCAACGGGCGCAAGTGGTGGTCAACCGGCCTGGGACATCCAGACTGCAAGGTGCTGATCTTCATGGGGCTGACCGACCCGCAAGCAGGTCGCCACAGACGTCATTCGATGGTTGTGGTGCCGCTTCATGCAGAAGGCGTAAGAATCGAGCGCATGCTGCACGCCATGGGCTTCGACGATGCACCCTACGGGCACGGTGAAGTGACGTTTAACGACGTTCGGCTACCAGGGTCGGCAGTGATTGCCGGGCCGGGCCGAGGCTTCGAAATTGCTCAGGGCCGGCTCGGGCCGGGCCGAATCCATCATTGTATGCGTTCCATCGGCCTGGCCGAAACGGCGCTTGAACTAGCCTGCCGGCGCTCGCTGTCGCGCCAGGCTTTCGGCAAGCCACTGGCCCGGCTGGGCGGTAACGCCGAGCGCATCGCCGATGCGCGCATTGCCATCGAGCAGGCACGACTGCTGGTTCTGAAAGCGGCCTGGACGCTGGACGAGAAGGGCATCGATCGCGTGATGAACGAAGTTTCGCAGATCAAGGTCGCTGTGCCGCGCATGGCGCTGGAGGTCATCGACATGGCTATGCAACTGCACGGCGGTGCCGGAATGTGCGAGGACTTCCCGCTGGCCCAGGCTTGGGCCGGCATGCGCGCCTTGCGCTTGGCCGATGGGCCGGACGAGGTTCACAAGATGCTGGTTGCGCGCCACGAACTGGCTCGCTATCGGAGCTGATCATGGATCATCCGGGATAAAAAAAAGACACCGGTTGCCCGGTGTCTTTTGGGTTGAGAGATTTCGCGCTCGCCTTCAAATGACGGCGTTGCTCACTGCGCATGCTTCAGGGTGCGACTTGTTCCAGCTTCTGCTGCAATTCAGGATTACCCTGCAAGGCCATCGCGATCGCATTGAACGATTCGACATCCAGCCCGGCTTGGTCGACTGCGCCAATCATTTCTTCATTGGCTTGCTGTTGCAGCTTGCCAGCCTCTTCGGGATCGCCAGCGCCCTGCAGGCGGGCCGAGTAGTCTTCCTGTATCGAGACGATGGACTCGCGCGCGACGGCGAAACGTTCGAGGTCGGCTTCGCTGACATGGGTGGCCGCTTGCGGCTGCTCCGGTGCCTGTTGCGCGACGCTTGCGCCCGAAAGCGCCATGGATGCAGCGAAAATCGATGCGAGCGTTAAATGAACGAGTTTCAAGTTGAAGATTTTCATGCTGTTTCCTCTTTCATGTGTGAGTTTGATCGTCGTACAAGCCGGTACTTGCAAGATCAGAGCCAAAAGTAGTTGAATCCAGAAATCAATGACTTGGCAATCTGCCGAACGCGGGGCTTCGCGCTTGATGTGTCATAATGGCGCATGAGTTATTCCATGCAATGCAATTGAAAAGCCTTCGCATACAACTGATTGTCTATGTTCTGTTGCCGGTCGCTGTTTTGACCACGGCGCTGGTCTGGACTACGTTTGCGAATGTGGAAAGCCTGGTTGAAAACCGTTTGCAAAAAGAAATCGAGTTGGTCGCGCGCTCGTTGCGAATGCCGGTGGAGGGCGCGCTGCGTGAGGCTGATCCCGAGCGTCTGCGCGATGCGCTGGGTGCGGTGGCCGAGATTGGTCGGGTCTACGGTGCGGCCGTTTACAATGCCGAAGGCCGCAGGGTGGCCGTGGCCGGTGAAGGTCGGCCCGGTGCCGCAGAGCAGCTCCAGGCCGCCGAGCTGGTTGCGCTCGGCGAGGAGCACGGCGAATATGCGAATTTTGCCGGTCAGGCCGTTTATTCCTATTTCGTGCCGCTGTCGCCAACACTGGGTCGCATCGACGGCCTGCTGCAGGTGGTTCGCGAAGAAAGCGAAATCAAGCTTCGTCTGGAACGGATTCGCCGGATCGGAAGCCTGTTTTTGCTGGGTGTCCTGATTCTGATCCTTGGGGTGATGCTGGTTGGACACCGCATGGCGCTGATGAGGCCGGTGCAGCGCTTGCTTGCCGACATGCGGCGGGTCGAGCGTGGCGATCGCGACTGGCGTGCAGAAATCGGCGCGCCGCTCGAACTGGCCCAGTTGGCCGGGGGGCTGAATAATATGCTGGACGCGCTCGAGCGCGCCGTGGCCGAGGTCGCGCGTCACCGTATCGATCAGCAGCGTCTAAACCAGCGTATTCAGCAGCAAGAAGCCGAAGCGGCGCTGGGACGATTCTCGGCCGGGGTCGCGCACGAGCTCGGAGCGCCGTTGACGGTCATCCAGGCTGATGTCCGAAGACTGCAGCAAAGCATTGCCGACAAAGAGGGCCGGCGCAGGCTTAAACGCATCCGCGAGCAGCTCGAACGCACCCGGCAGTTGATCGAGCAATTGATGGGCCTGGTCCGTGAGAAATCCGCCGAAGCCCGGCGCTTCGATCTGGGCGCGGTCCTGGCGCGCGCCGCACGCGGCGCAACCCCTGAGGCGGAAAGCCGGGGCATCGCGCTCGAATACACAGAGTCCCGCAGTCTCGCGAGCACCGGATTCGCCATCCGCGTCGAGCATGCGGTCCTCAATCTGTTGCGCAACGCGATCCAAGCTGCGGAGAGTCGCGTGCAAATGAGCCTTAGTACCGGGCAGGATATGGCCGTGATCGTGGTCGAAGACGATGGGCCCGGCGTGGCCGTCGAGCGTCGGAAAGAAATCTTTGCGCCGTTTGAAAGCCGGCGCGAATCCGGCCAGGGCACCGGCCTGGGCCTGACCATCGTGCGCACCGTCGCCGAGCTGCACGGCGGCAGCGTTACCGTATCGGCTGGACGGAACCTCACTGGTGGCCGTTTCGAAATGCGCCTGCCACTGGCCGAGGATATCGAATGAATCGTAAGCCGCGTGTGCTGGTGGTCGAGGACGACGCAACGTTAAATGAGATGCTGGCCGAAGAGCTGACGGCCGATGGTTGGACCGTCGCGACTGGGCGCTCGGCCGAGGCCGCTAGCGAAAGGTTCGATGCCTTCCAGCCCGACCTGGTCGTGACGGATCTGCAACTGCCCAAGGCCGACGGCATGGCGCTTTTGCGAGAGCTGATGCAGCGTCCGCGACCGCCTGCGGTGCTGATGATCACGGCCTTCGGTACCGTCGAGCGCGCGGTCGAGGCGCTCAAGGCCGGCGCTGATCACTTCCTGACTAAGCCGCTGGATATTGAACATCTGCTGATCAGTTGCAGACGGCTGTTCGAATATCGCCGGGTGCGTGACGAACTGGAAGGTTATCGGGCCCTGAAGGAGACATCCGACTTCCACGGCATGATCGGCCGCAGTAAAGCCATGCGGGAGTTGTTCGATGTGCTTGTGCGCGTAGCGCGGGCAGACGGCCCGGTCCTGATCAGCGGTCCGTCAGGCGTCGGCAAGGAAGGAGTCGCGCGCGCCTTGCACCAGGAAAGCCGGCGATCGGAGAAACCATTCCTGATTGTCAACTGCGCGGCTGTGCCTTCGGATTTGCTCGAAAGCGAATTTTTCGGTCACGTCGCGGGTGCCTTCACCGGTGCCGATCGCGCTCGACCGGGCCTGTTTCGCGAAGCCGACAACGGCACGTTGTTTCTCGATGAAGTCAGCGAAATGCCCCTGAAACTGCAGGCCCGACTGCTGCGTGCGCTGCAAGACGGCCACATCCGGCCGGTCGGTACCGAACGCGAGATCCAGGTTGATGTGCGCGTCATCGCCGCATCGAACCAGGATCTTTGCCGCTGTGTTGCCGAGGGTTCGTTTCGTAAGGATCTGTTCTATCGGCTCGAGACCTTCCATCTCGAGGTGCCGCCGCTGTCGCAGCGCGGCGACGACATCGGGCTGCTGGCCCAGCATTTTCTGCTTAAGTTCGCCGCCGCCAACGATTGCTCCTCGCGCCGCCTCGATCCGGCCGCGCTGGAATGTCTCGAAAGCCACGACTGGCCGGGCAATGTTCGGGAACTGAGCAACGCGATGGAGCGTGCCGTGACCTTCTGCCGGAGCGAAGTCGTTTCTGCCCGGGACCTGCCGGCCAGGATTCGAAAGGCAGCCCACAAGCCCCCGGCCCCCATGACGGCCGGCTTGCCGTCGGAATTGCTCGACCAGGACATGCTGCTGACCCTTGACGAGCTGCGCGCGCGTTACGTGCAGTACGTGCTGCAGCGCACCGGCGGCAACAAGCGTCGGGCTGCGGCACTTCTGGGCGTCGGCCGACGCACCCTTTACCGTTGGCTGGACGTCGCTGCCGAAGATTCCGAAAAGGGCAGGCCCGGGGCAGGCGATTGACGGACCGGCTTGGGTTTTTCGGCGCGCCGGCGTCGGTATTCAATGGCGTTCCGCTGCGCTCTTAAAGGCCCGGTTTTTCCGATAGAATCGGGCTTGAAGTGTCCACGTGGAGCGGTCGGCTGGTGTCGATCATTTGTCGAAAACGAGCGAGGTATTCAGGATGGCAGGCGATCCAGATGGTTCAGACGATTCAGATCAGGCGAGCCCCTCGGCGCCTGGGTTGATCGATCAGCCGCGTGCGGTTCGCGACGAGGACCGGTTCGAGCTGCTCGCGCTGGATGCCTGGCTTAAAAAGCGGATTGGCGGACTGCACGGCTTGCCGGAGCTTGAGCAGTTTCCGAAAGGCGCGTCAAACCTGACCTATCGGCTGCGCTATCCCGGGCGCGACTTGATCCTGCGCCGGCCGCCGTCCGGTACCAAGGCCCGGTCGGCGCACGACGTGGTACGCGAATTTCGCATCCAGAGCGCGTTGAAGCCTGTCTTTCCGTATGTTCCGGAAATGCTGGCGGTGTGCGAGGACCATTCGGTGATCGGCTCGGACTTCTATGTCATGCAGCGGCTGGAGGGTATCATTCCGCGCGCCAACCTGCCGAAGGGGCTGGTGCTGGATGAGAACCAGGCGCGCACACTGTGTCGCAACGCAATTGATACGCTGATCGAATTGCATTCGGTCGATGTCAATGCCGCCGGTCTGGCCGGGTTGGCAAAGGGTGCGGGCTATAACCGGCGCCAGATCACGGGCTGGTCGGAGCGCCTCCGAAAGGCCCGTACCTCTATTGGGTAGAGGCCGACGATGATCGCTATTTCAAGAACTTCCGCCGCCAGCCAACGCATCTTCCCGGCATGTTCAGGCGTGCCGAAGTCGTTGAGTATTACTGCGGACGGATGGGCTACTCGGCCACCAACTGGGCGTTTTACGAGGTCTATGGGCTGTTCCGTCTGGCCGTCATCGCGCAACAGATCTATTACCGATACCACAAGCACCAGACTCGTAATCCGGCGTTTAAGCGCTTTTGGATCGCGGTCAATTACCTGCTCTGGCGTTGCCGGCGCGTCATTCGCAATTCGCCCGGCTGATGGTTAACATGATTGTCATGGCCTGGCGCACCCTCTTCATTTGTCTGCCGCAGGCCCTGATTCCAGCGACGCATCAACGTTTCGAATATAAAGGTATAACCAGCAAATCGTTCCAATAGGCTGTCGCCGGCGCTAGTCTTCATGGTATTCCGAGGACTAGAGGTATTTCCCGCATGGATCTGTCGGCGGCTGAAAAACAGAATCTCGAAGCGCAGCTTGAGCCGCTTTCGCGATCGTTGAACGACAAGGAGCTGGTCTGGGCTTCGGGATACCTTGCCGGTGCCGCGTCGGCCCGTGGCGGCGCAGTTACGACCGCAGCCGCTTCCGCGACCAGCGAGACTCTGACGATCTGGTACGGCTCCGAGACCGGCAACGGACGTGGCGTTGCCGAACGTTTGGCGGCTGAGGCGCGCTCGCATGGATACACGGTCGAGCTCGCAAGCAGCGCCGATATCCAGCCGCGCTCAATCGCCAAGGTCAGCGTGCTGTTGCTGGTGATGAGCACGCACGGCGAGGGTGATCCGCCGGAAGATGCCGAGGCGCTGCACAAGCTGATCCAGTCCGAGCGCGCGCCGCGCCTGGACAGCCTTCGCTACGCGGTATTTGCGCTTGGCGATTCCAGCTATCCCGATTTCTGCCAGACCGGCCGCGACTTCGATGCGCGGCTGGATCAATTGGGTGCTACGCGATTGCTAGACCGGGTCGATGTCGATGTCGACTTCGAGCCGGCCGAAGACCAGTGGCGCAATCGGGTGCTGGAAAAGGTGGGCGAAGTTCTGCAAACCGGCGGCGCCGCGACTCCGCACCTGCAGCTGGTACAGGGCACGCCCGGTGCCCAGCGCTTCGATCGCCGCAATCCCTATCAGGCCGAGGTTCTGGAAATCGCACCGCTGACGGTGTCGCCCTCGACCAGTCCGGTGCATCATGTCGAATTGCTGCTGGAAGACAGTACGCTGCAGTGGCAACCCGGTGATTCGGTCGGGATCTGGCCACGCAACGATGCCCGGCTGGTCGATGAAATCATCGCAGTCTGCAAGCTCGACGGCGATGCGGTCGTCGCCCGCAAGGGCGAGAGCCTCAGCGTTTCGGATTGGCTGGGTGGCCGCCTCGAACTGACCCAGCTGGCGCGCCCGTTTCTGGATGCCTGGTGCGATTTGAGCCGCAATTCCGAGCTGCGCGCGATTCTCGATAATCGCGATGCGCTGAGCCGTTGGGTTGCCGGCCACCAGGTCATCGACGTACTGCGCGAATATCCGGCCGAGGTCGATGGAGAACGTTTCGTCAACGCGCTTCGCGGAATCGCACCGCGCCTGTATTCGATTGCCTCCAGCCCGCTGGAGTACGAAGACGAGGTCCACCTTACGGTCAAGCGAGTCGGCGGGCTGAATGCCCGACAGCAACTGCGCGCAGGGGTGGCCTCCTGGCAGCTGACCGAGACCGTCCAGCCGGGCCAGCGGGTGCCGGTCTACATCGAATCGAATCCGCGTTTTCGCCTGCCCGAGGATCCGTCGCGGCCCATCATCATGATCGGTCCTGGCACCGGCGTGGCGCCGTTCCGGGCGTTTATCCAACAACGCCGGGCGCTCGGCGGCAGCGGCGAGAACTGGCTGTTTTTTGGTGCCCGTAACCGCAGCACCGATTTTCTCTACCAGATCGAATGGCAGCGCTATTGCCGCCAGGGTGGGCTGGATCGACTTTCGGTCGCATTTTCGCGCGATCAGGAAAACAAGATTTATGTGCAGCAGCGGATTCGCGAGCAGGGCCGCGAGCTGTTCGATTGGCTTGAGCGTGGTGCGCATGTCTACGTGTGCGGCGATGGCCAGGCCATGGCGGTCGATGTTCACCAGGCGCTGGCCGAAGTCGTGGCTGAACACGCTGGTCTGGATGCCGGGCGCGCCGAGGCCTATCTGGAAACGATGAAGACCGACAAACGCTATCAAAAGGATGTGTATTGATGAGCGCGGGATTGGATATCGAAAAAATCAAGTCCGAAAGCCGCAACCTGCGCGGCACGCTGATCGAGAGCCTGAATGACCCGACCACCGGGGCGATTCGGGAAGCCGATACCGTGGTCAGCAAGTTTCACGGCCTATACCAGCAGGATGATCGCGACCTGCGCGCATCCCGGCGCGAAGCGCGGCTGGAGCCTTTGTATTCCTTTATGTTGCGTGTTCGGGTGCCCGGTGGCCGGGTGACGCGTGCGCAATGGGATGCGCTCGACCGCCTGGCTGACGACCCCGGCAACGGCAGCCTGCGCCTGACGACCCGTCAGGCGATTCAATACCATGGCGTAGCGCGCCAATCGCTGCATGACCTGATCCGCGGAATTGATGCCGTCGGCATGGACTCGCTGGCCGCATGCGGCGATGTCAACCGCAACGTGATGTGCCATGTACAGCCCGAGCTCGGACCGCTTCATGCCGAGACGCTGCGCTGGTCGGAGCGTTTGAGCAAGCACCTGACCCCGGCCACAAACGCCTGGCGCGAAATCTGGATCGACGGCAAAAAAGCCGACACCGAAGAGCTCGAGGACGAGCCCATTTACGGCAAACGCTATCTGCCGCGCAAGTTCAAGATCGGCATTGCGGTGGCACCTTACAATGATGTCGACGTTTATTCTCAGGATATCGGCCTGGTGGCGATCGCGCGCGACGGCGCGCTGGCCGGCTTCAATGTGATTGCCGGCGGCGGAATGGGTTGCTCCCACGGTGAGCTCGAGACCTTCCCGCTGTTGGGCCAGATGATTGGATTCATTACGCCTGAGCAGCTGCTGCCGGTCGCCGAGGCGATTGTCACCACACAGCGTGATTTTGGCGATCGTGAAAACCGCAAGCACGCTCGTTTTAAATACACCCTTGACGATCGCAGCGCCGACTGGCTGGTCGACGAGATCGAGCATCGATGCGGCATTCGTCCGAGTGCTGCGGAGCCGTTCGAACTCATCCAAAGCAGCGATCGCTATGGCTGGACCAAAGGAGTCGACGGGCGCTGGCAGTTTGTTGTGTTCATTGAAAGGCTCGAAGATGGTGCGGATATCTCGCCCATTCGGCGCCACTCGATGGCCTGTGTCGCAATGCCAACCTGCGGCCTTGCCATGGCCGAGGCCGAGCGCTACCTGCCCGACCTGATTTCCCGTATCGAGGAACTGGCCGCCCGCCACGGCATTTCCGAGCAGCCCGTCATGGTGCGCATGAGCGGTTGTCCGAATGGCTGCTCGCGGCCGTTCCTGGGCGAAATCGGTCTGGTTGGGCGTGCGCCGGGCCGCTACAACTTGTATCTGGGCGCGGCCTTCAGCGGCGAACGGCTGAGCAAGCTGGTGCTTGATAATGCCGATGAAGCGGCTATTCTGGATTCAATCGACGGCTGGTTTGAACGCTATGCGGCTGAACGCCAGCCCGACGAGGCTTTGGGTGACTTTGCGGTGCGTTCCGGGCTGGTCGCGGCGGTCGTGCATGGCAGCGAGGTACACGCATAATGGCGACTTGCACGCTACACGCCGATGCACAGGTACTTGATTTGGATGTGCTCAACCGCAGCTGGTTATCGCTGAGTCCGACTCGGCGTATCGAATGCGCGCTGGAGCATTTGCCCGAAACTGCCGTGCTGTCTTCAAGCTTCGGCATGCAGGCAGCGCTGATGCTGCATCTGGTCACCCAGGTTCGTCCGGAAATGCCGATCGTTTTCATCGACACCGGCTATCACTTTGCCGAAACCTACCGGTTTGTCGATCAGCTCAGCGAGCGGCTAAAATTGAACCTGAACGTCTTTCGCTCCCCGACCAGCCCGGCCTGGCAGGAGGCGCGTCACGGCAAGCGCTGGGAGCAGGGTTTGTCTGGAATCCAGAGCTACAACCATGAAAACAAGGTTGAGCCGATGCAGCGGGCACTGCGCGAACTCGGTGCCTCAACCTGGTTCAGTGGTTTGCGCCGAGGCCAGTCGTCGAGCCGGGCGGGCGTGCATTTCATTGAACGCCAGTGGCAATGCTACAAGATTCACCCAGTCGCGGACTGGGGCGATCGTGATGTGCACCAGTACCTGAGCCGGCATGATCTTCCCTATCATCCGTTGCGCGAAAAAGGCTATCTGAGCATCGGCGACTGGCACACCACTCGATCGGTACATGAAGTTGGCGATGATACCGACCAGCTGCGCTTTTTCGGCCTGGCGCGCGAGTGCGGATTACACCAGGTCGGCTCGTAAACCCCGGCGTTTCAATCAGCGCGGCATTGTTGGGTCGGTGTCACTGCGGTTTCTAAGCGGCACGTCGATCTCGGCCAGCCATTCGTCGAGGTCCGGCGGCGGGCTATTGCGGCAAAGGTCTTCGAGCATTGCTTCGGTGTACTGCGGTGCCAGTTGGCGAATGAATTCGCAATGGTAGTGCTTGAGCAGCAAGTCCCGTGGAAAGCCGATCCAGGTCGTAAGGCGGGGGAACAGGCCCGGAACCTCGATCACGGTCAGATCATCATCGACCCCGGATTCGATCGCCATGCCGGCCAGGATGCCGACTCCAAAGCCGGTGCGTACGTAGGTTTTGATAATATCTGCGTCTCGCGCGGTGAACGCGATACGCGGTTGCAGCTGCTCGGCGTTGAAGGCGCTCATAAGCGATGATTCGGGGCGGTCGCTGAACAGATAGGTCACCAACGGCCATCTGGCAAGCTCAGTCAGACTTGGCGGTTCGCCCAAGGTGGCCAGCGCATGGTCGCGCGGCACGATCAGGACCCGGTCCCACTGGTATACGGGCAGGGCGATCACGTCGGGGAAAGGCTTGGTCGATCCGCTGACAATGGCGAAATCGATCTGGCGGTCGTCCATCATTCGCGCAATCTGTTCGCTGGTACCCTGATGAAGTGCGATATCGACTTGCTCGAAACGCTGCCTGAACTCGCCGATGACGTCTGGCAACACGTAACGGGCCTGGGTTTGTGTAGTCGCCAGTGATAAGGTGCCGGCACCGTCGCCACGCAGCGTTTCGGCCAGCGACTTGATTTGTTCAACTTCGTTTCGAATGCGAAGAGCGTGCTCAACCACCGTTGTCCCGGCGCTGGTCAGGGATTCGATGCGCTTGCCCTTGCGAACGAAAAGCGAGAGGCCCAGCTCTTCTTCAAGCAGACGAATCTGCTTGCTGACACCGGGCTGAGAGGTAAACAGCGCGTCGGCGGCGCTGGTGATGTTGAGGTCGTTTTCGACAACCGCCAGCAGGAAACGTATTTGCTGTAATTTCATTTAACCGTTGTATCCAGGCGAATGGAGTTCGATACGAGAGTCGGTGATTTTGTCACCCTTATACAGAGTTGCGGGTCGTTCACAAGCGGGCGGGTCAGCGCGTGGCCGGCCGCTTTAGCTGGATTTATCGTGCGCCCGCAAGCTGGCTCCAAATCGGCGCTGTAATCATAATTGGGTAATACGACAGTATTGTCAAGGGTGAAGTTTGGCTCATCTTCGGCCTATAGATCAGAATGTTTGGTAAATAAAATAATATAACAATTGCTTCTTTGACCGCAGTCAAACGATTCTGTATCTTCAACATATAAACTCATCGAGACCGGCTGAGGGACAGGCCCTTAGAAGCCGGGGCAACCTATCTTGGATGCAGGTCTATCCATTATAACGGTGCCAAATCCTGCGAAAGATTCAACGCTTTCGAAAAGATGAGTGGTTGCATTGACCTGGTGCCACACGCCTGAATGCTTCCACCCTCGACCGGTCTCATGAGAACGTTTTTGTTTTTCATGGAGCCCAGTCAAAATGGTGCAGTTTGCCCAATCTCCCGAGTTTCCCGCAGCATTCAGCGCGTACGTCACTGAATCCGACTGTTCTGCGATTGATCAGGTCGATCGTGCAATCGATCTGGGCTGGCCCGAACCCCTTCGATACCGAATGAGCGGATGCCGCAAGGCACCTTT